>JAQYWA010000581.1 GCA_030145265.1 Desulfuromonas sp.
TTCCACCGAGTTGCCGAGCTGCTGCGGGCGCACCAGGGTGCCGCTAAAACGACGGATATGTTCCAGGTATTTTTGCAGCAATAACGAAGGGGTCATCCCGGTGGCCAGCTGCGGCGGCAGGTCCATCCACTGGATGGAGAAGACCGAGGCGTCCTGCTGCAGCACCTGCTGGCAGGCGATCGATACGGAAGCGGGGATCTGGGATGCGTCGGTCATGAATGGCGCCTTTCGCGGTTTGGATACAACACCATAGCACGGCCGCCGGGGTTTGTCCCGGCCGGCAACAGCCAAGAGAGTGTCGAGAGGTAACGGATGGACACTTTTCTCTATTCACGTACGGGGCGTTTAACCAAGAGCCTATTCCTGACGTTTCTCATTGTCCTACTGTGCCTGTTCAGCAAGGGGCCCGACTTGCTGCAGGATGCCCTGCCGTTTGCTCTGTTGGCCGGGTATTATTTGGTCACCGACCGGCGCTTTACCCTTGAGCAGATTCAGTCGTCCGGGCTGATGGTGGTCCATGTCGGCGTCTACCTGCTGCTGTGCACCCTGGTGATCTGGGCGACCACCGGAGAGGAAGAGAGCGTTTACTGGATCGTCTATTTCCTGCCGATCGCGGTGGCGGCATCCAACCTCAACCTGCGCCTGACCCTGCTGACCTGTGTGGCGGCGGTCCTGCTCTTCTTCAGCCAGATCCCTGCCAAGCTCTACCTTGACCCGGAAATTCGTCGTGAAGAAATCCCGGAATTTCTGATTTTCGGCGTGACTTTTTTCATTGTCGGTCTGCTGGTACAGAGTTTTTCGGATATTCACCGTCGGCAGCTGCAGTCACAAAAGGATCTCAACGAGGAGCTGCTGTCTAACCAGGCCGCCCTGCAGGAATCCCTGGCCCGGCTCGGTGAAGCCGAAGAAAATCTGCGGCGAAAGGAGCGACTGGCGGCCCTCGGCGAGATGTCCGCAGGCATCGCCCATGAAATCCGCAACCCGCTGGGGATCATTTCCTCGTCGGCACAGTTGGTCGAGAAACAGCTCGGCGAGGCGCCTGCAGGTGTTTCGCAACTGCTCGACATCATCCAGGAAGAATCGACCCGCATCAATGGTCTGGTGACCGATTTCATTTCCTTCGGCAGACCAGGAGAACCAGTACTGCGTCTTTGCGATCTGCATGCGTTTTTGCAGCGGGAAGCAGAACACGTTGACGGGGTGGCCCGCCAGCGCAATGTTGCGGTCGAAGTCGAACATGACAGCACCTTGCTGGAAGCTCGGGTCGACACCG
>JAQYWA010000582.1 GCA_030145265.1 Desulfuromonas sp.
TTCCAGGGCTCGCAGGCCGGAATTTTCTTCGCTCGAGAGGGTGAAACTGGGGCCGCCGATGCGGAATTCTTTGGCAACCCGGCTGGCGACGATGCTGCCGAGCGCGCCCATGACCCGGTTGGCGGTCAGCGGCGGTCCGGCGGACTCGCGCAGTTCGGCAATCCATCGGTCCAGTTCGTCATCACTCAGGGAACGGCCAAGCTGTTTGGCCCATTTGCGGGCCAGGCGCTGAATGGCCCAGCGGAAGCTGAAACCGGTGGCGTTGAGGTCGAGGCCGTTGCCGATAAACACCCCGGTAAAGAGCAGGTCTTCCCCTTTGAGCGCAGCATCCTGCAGGGCCTGGTCGGCGACCTGAAGCATCAGCAGCTGACGGGGGAGCATCTCTTCCAGTTCTTTGGGCGGGATGCGGAATTCTCCCGGCACCGCGCAGGCTTCGGGGACGAAATAGCCCTTGAAGGAATCGCCGTTGAGACCGGATTCCTTTAGCCAACGGCTGTTCTCAGCGCCCCACCAGCGGTCTGGCTGGCTGGCTGCCGTATCGGTGTCGGCGCCGAGCATGCGCTGTTGCACTTCTTTCAGCGACGACCAGGGGCCGAAATGGGCTCCCATACCGACGATGGCGATGGGCTGGGAGCTGCGCTGGAATGACGGCGGAAAGGCCACAGAGCTTTTGCTCGGCTGCGGCGGAATCCATTCCTCGATCAACAGGTGGGCGTTGATGCCGCCGAAACCGAAAGCACTGACTGCCGCGCGCCGTGGGGTCCCCTCTTTACGAGGATTCCACGGGCTCGGTTCGGAGAGAATGTGGAATGGGCTGTTGTCGAAGGTAATCCCCTTGGCCGGTTGCTTGAAATTGGCGGTCGGTGGCAGGGTCTGCGCCTTCATGGACAGCAGAACCTTGGTCAGCGCGGCGGATCCGGCTGCGGTCAGGAGGTGCCCGATATTCGATTTGACTGAGCCGATGACGCACTGCTTCCGTTTCCAGCCGTTGTCGCCCCACAGGCTTTTCAGACTGGCAAATTCGACGGCGTCGCCGACCGGGGTGCCGGTGGCGTGACATTCAATCAGGTCGACGTCGGTGGGATTCCAGCCGGCCTGCTGATAGGCGGCCCGCATGGCCCGTAGTTGGCCCTCCGACGCCGGTGCCAGCAGGCTGCCGCCGAGGTCGTTGGAGAGGCCGATACCGCGGATTACGGCATAGATATGGTCGCCGTCGCGGACCGCGTCCTCGGTCCGCTTGAGCAGAAACATGCCGCTCCCTTCGCCGACCACC
>JAQYWA010000125.1 GCA_030145265.1 Desulfuromonas sp.
GTGGTCCAGCTGCCGGCCGTGTGGCAGCTTTCGCAGCCGGAGGTTTCGACGATGCTGGTATGACAGGTGTTGCAACTAACCGCGACCGTCGGGTCGCTCAGCAGGTTGTGATGATCGCTGAGGACATCGGTAGTCCAGGTTCTGGCCGTATGGCACTCGGCACAACCACCGGCTCCGGGCATCCCCGTATGACAGATGGTGCAGTCTTCGGTCTGGGCCGTGGCGGTGGCATGGTGCTGGTTGCGCGCATTGCCGGCAGTCCAGGTGGTGTCCCCATGACAGCTTTCACAGCCGGTGGTATCAACGATGCTGGTATGGCAGGTATTACAGCTGACCGTCACCGTCGGGTCGCTCAGCAGGTCGTGGTGATCGGTGCGCACATCGGCTGTCCAGGTTGCCGCCGTATGACAGCTGGCACATTCGACCGCACCGGCCAGGCTGTCGTGACAGGTGCCACATTCAAAGCCGGGAGTTGCCGCAGCAGGGCGCCAACATAATAACTGCCGGCCCCGGCCGGCAGCTCAAATTCACAAGAGGGTCTCAGGTTGACAGCACTGAACGGGATAATGAGGTAACGGCGCGGATCGGGAGTCCGTCCTTCGCTGCCGTCCCAGAGCGACACCACGCCGCGACAGGGTTTCTGGTCAGGACTGGCAATTTTTCCGCGAACGGTCCCCATGTCGCCCCCCGCGGCAAAAACCAGGGCGGGAAAAAGCACTGCCAATACCACCAACCAGACCGCTCGATTCATTCGCTTCCTCTTCCTCTGAAAACAGCACCTGAAGTCTCTACCTTCGACATCATTATCCGAGCAGCAGCTTGACGGCAAAAGCCAGCACCGTCACCGAAACGAACTTTTTGATCCAGTCGTGCCCCTTTTTCACCGCCACGTGGGTCGCCACCCAGCCGCCGGCGGAATTGCCGGTCGCCAACGCCAGGCCGAGGACGTAATCAACCTGCTGGTGGGCAATGAAAACCCCGAGGGCCATGATGGTAAAAACGAAGATAACAATGACCTTGACCGCATTGATGCGCACCAGGTCAAGACCATGAACCAGCAGACTGGAAATGATCAGGAAACCGACCCCGGCCTGAACAAACCCGCCATAGACGCCGACCACGAAAAAGGTGACGACCAGCACCGCAATGCGCCATGGCGACAGCCGCTGAAGCTCGATCGGCCAGCGCCGCATGGGATCGACCAGGGTGAAGACCAGCACTCCTATCATGATCGCCGCCAGCAGCCGGCGAAACAGCGCCTCGTCCATGTCCACCGCCAGGTTGGCGCCGATAAAGCTTCCGACCAGGGCCGGAACCGAACAGAGCAGAGCCAGCCGGAGCGGGAACACCCCCTGCTTGCGGAAACCGGAAATGGCAAATACGTTCTGGCAGAAAATTCCGATCCGATTGGTGCCATTCGCCACGGCCGCCGGCAGGCCGAGAAAAATAAGCAGGGGCAGGGTCAGCAACGAGCCGCCGCCAGCCAGGACATTGAGAAAGCCGGCGATCACGCCGACGACAATCAGGACTGGGATCTGCCACACATAGGGATCCATCAGCAGGCTCCGTCACCGAGCAGAGCACGCACCACCTCGCCCGCCATGGTCAGCCCGAAAATCGGCGGGATATAAGAGGAACTGCCGAGGATCACCCGGCGATCGGTGCAGCGCCACTGGTGGTCGTCCTTGTTGGGACAGATGCAGTTCTCGGTACAGGCCGCGCTCTGCTCACCGAGCGTACGGAATTCTTCGGTGGAATAGACCACCCGCACTCCCGAAGAGATGCCGCGCCTACGCAATTCTTTCCGGATGATCCGTGCCAGCCGGCATTTCTGGGTATGGAACAGATCGGCCACGGTGATTTTGGTCGGGTCGAGTTTGTTGGCGGCCCCCATCGAGGACATCACCGGCAGCCCACGCTCCTTGCAGCTCTGAATCAGATGCAGCTTGGCCGTGATATGATCGATGCAGTCAAGCACGTAATCAAACCCCCGCCCCAGCAACTCTTCGGAATTGGCGGCCTGATAAAAGGCCTTGAGCGGTTCGACCTCGAGCTGCGGGTTGATGGCCCGGCAGCGCTCCGCCATAACCTGCACCTTGGCCCGGCCGACCGTGCCGTCCATGGCATGAAGCTGCCGGTTGACATTGGTCAGGCAGATATCGTCGAAATCGACTAGGGTCAGGCGTCCGACCCCCGCCCGCGCCAGGGCTTCGGCCGCATAGCTGCCGACTCCGCCGACGCCGAAAACGGCTACGGATGCCGATTGCAGGCGAGCCAGCCCGGGCTCGCCGACCAGCAGTTCCATCCGGCTGAAACGATGTTGAATCACAGAAGGTCCATTCCTTTACAATGGTGTTGCCTGCAAACCGAGTACCCGCAGGGCGTTGGCAGTGGTAACTCGCGCGGTCTCTTCGATGGGCCAGCCCCTGATGGCGGCCACCCGCGCGGCGATCAACGGCAGGTAAGCGGGGTGATTGACCTCTCCCCGGTGCGGCACCGGCGCCAGATCCGGGGCGTCGGTTTCCAGAACCAGCCACTCGCCGGGAATGCCGCGCAGAACGTCGAGCCCCCGCCGAGCATTGGGATAAGTGATCGGGCCGCCGATGCCGATGGCAAAATTCAGCCGGACGGCCTCCCGCGCCGACTCGGCACTGCCGGAAAAAGCGTGAAAGACCCCGCCGACCCGCTGCGCCCCTTCGACACGAAGGATTTCAAGCACCCGGCCGATGGCCCGGCGACAATGGATCAGCACCGGCCGCCGCATCGCGATGGCCAGCTGCAACTGCTCCCGGAACGCCTGTTCCTGCACCGGCTGAAGCGGGGAGGACAAGGCGCCGTCAAGGCCGATTTCACCGACGGCCACCGCCGTTTCGAGGAGGGCCTCCAGGTGCCTGCTCACCGACCCGCACCAGGCATCGGCGGCCAGCGGATGCACCCCCGGCGCCGCCAGAGCCCCCGGCACCCGGCTGACGATATCCATCAATGCCGGCCAATCCGCAGGAGCGATACCGGGAACCACGAATCCGTGAATCCCGGCATCAATGGCCGCACGAACTTCGTCCTCAAGGACCGCCTTCAAGGACAGGCAATCCAGATGGACATGGGTATCGAAAAGGGTGAATGGATGCGGAGCCATAATAGTTCTGATGCTACCACAACCGACGCGATCCAGAAAAGCCTCGGTTTCGCCGAGCTGCTATAATTACTTGTCACGGCCAAGATTCTATGTTATTTGGTAACATACCGAATTTTCATAGGAAGTCGCAACAAAGTTGAGGGAGGGCATATGCCGGCAACGGATGTCAGTAAAATTTCTTATCTTCGCAAAGTCTTTTATCTGACCCACATCGTCGGCATCGTGGCGGGACTCCTGTTCCCCCTCCCGGCTTCCCTGCTCATCGGCGACGCCGCCTTAAGCTTCCCGTTTTTTCTCATCTGCCTGATCACCGGCTTTGTCCTTGCCGCCATCATGTTCCTGCTCATGCGGGCCACCCTCAAGAGGCAGTTGAACCACCAGCTCGACCTGCTGCGCCCCCTGGTCGGTGAGATTTCCGTCACCGGGGGAACCGTTGAAGCTCTCAACGAAGCGCTGACGACCTCGGTGACCAAAGTCGATTCGCTGGTGCGTCAGCTTTTGACCACCACAGACCAGTTTGTACCCCACTACCGGGCGCTGGCCGAGGTCAGCCGCTATCTTTCCGAACGTGTCCGCGAAGGCCTCGAAGCTGCCGGCCAGGCAAGCCAGGACATGGCATTGATGGAAGAAAAACAGCGGGAAGTCATCGAGCAGGTTCAGTCCCTGACCAATAAAGCCCAAGACGAAGCGGCCTGGTCGCGGGAGCTATCGGCATCGCTGGTGGAAATGAGCGGAGCCATGGAACACTCGACGTCCAAGTTCCTCGAAACCACGGCCACCGTCGACCAGATGGCCGCCAGCATCCGCGAAGTGGTGGCCCAGGCTGAAGAGGTTGCCCGCTCGGTTGAAGGGACGGCCCACGACCTCGATTCCATCGGCGATTCCCTGGCTCGGGTTCAGGCCGGCGCGATAGCCAGCGCCCACTCGGCCAACACCGTCAAGGAAGACGCTGAAAACGGCCTACGGGTAGTTCAAGTATCGATGGAAGAGATGGCCCGCATCGAACTGGAAAGCCGGAATGCCACCGAGGCCACACAGCGCCTGTCGCACCAAACCAAGGAAGTCGCCAAGATCATCGAGGTCATCAAGGAACTGGTCTCCGATACCGAACTGCTCGCCTTCAATGCCGCCATCATCGCCGCCAAGGCAGGTGAAGAAGGCAAGGGGTTTTCGGTGGTCGCCGAAGAAATCCGCGACCTGGCCGACCGCACCACGACCAGCGCGCAGGACATCCAGCATATAGTCAAAACCATCGGCGACGACACCCAGAAAGTTACCACGGCCGTCGATGCCACGGCACAGGCCATTTCAAGGGGAAAAGAGCTATCCCAATCCACCGGCGAAGCTCTCAGCAAAATTGTCGAGAGTTCCAGCGAAGCTTCCACTTCATCCGATGAGATCGCCGACCTTACCGAACAGCAGGGACGGCGGGCCAGGGCCCTGCTTAACGATGCCGGCCGCAGCCTGCAGTCGGTCAAAGCCATCACCCGGATCGTCCAAGAACAGCAGATCGCCGTTGCCCGCACCCAAGAGGGGGTTACCCAGATGAAAGCGGCGGCCGACCAGATCGCCCGCGGCATGGCCGAACAGGTCAAAGCCAACCAGCAGTTCGACCAGGGGCTGACCGAGCGGGAAAGTCAGGTCCAGGCTATCAACGAAGCAACCGGCCACCAGATGACCACGACCGGCAAAGTTCTCGAGCACTTTTCCAAATCCGAGACGCGGCTGCACAAAAACGCTCAAAAAGCCGCGGTCATCGGCCAGGAGACCATGGAACTCGAGACGCTAGCCAGCCAGATCAAGGAACTCGCCGCGGCCTTTTCGCATCTTGGCCACGACTAAGCATCCATACATATGGAAAGAAGAATTAAACACTTTACCCGGACCGTAGCCCGATGCTAGACTTGGCGGCAATCAACAATCTGTGAAATACGGATTTTTTCTCCTCAAAGGGCACCTTCCATGAAAACAACCTACTCGACCTTCGGCACCTGCGCCCGGTTTATCGATATCGAACTGGATGGAGAGCGAGTGCAATCGGTCCGCTTCATTGGCGGTTGCAAGGGCAATGCGCAGGGCATTTCAGCCCTAATCAAGGGCATGCCGATAACCGAAGTGATTGAACGGCTTGAGGGCATCTCTTGTCGCGGCACCACCAGCTGCCCCGATCAGTTATCCAAGGCTCTAAAAGAACTGGCTTTTTCTAAAGCCAGCTGATTAAAACACCCTTCTTATCAGATCGTCCGGCCGGATAACATAACCACCATCCTAGAAAAAACAACTGAAATCCCCTTCATATATGACTAATAATCTAGGAATTGATGGTGGAATGATCCGCCCAAGCGTTCTCGAGGGGTTCGAAATGAAGAATATCCTGCCACTGTTCCTCAGCCTCAGCCTGCTGCTAGCTTCGGCATCACTGGTCTTTGCCGAAACCGGTCCAGCGACCATTGACATGGCCGGCAAAAGCCAGCCGGTCGTCAAGTTCAACCATGCCAGCCACCAGAGCCGGGATGCTGACTGTAAAACCTGCCACCACATGGGCGTCGGCAACGGGACCTGCAAGGGTTGCCATGGCCGCGACAGCCGCTTTTCCGATTCCAAAACCGCCATCCATAACAGCTGCATCGGCTGCCACGAACAACGCGGCGTCGCCACGGCCAGTGATTGCAATTTCTGCCATGTGCCTGTCACGACGACCACCCCGACCGACAGCTGGCGCGACAAAAGGAAAAAACACTGATCGGCGGTCATTTTCCATAAAACCAACGCAAAAAACCCGCTTTTATCAAAGCGGGTTTTTTTATGCGATATCAGTATTTTTACGGCAACTATCTACAGTAATCGGTCCACCATCTCCGCCGTTTCCGCCGTGATGCTCCGGCAGTTGGCCAGATGTTCCTTGCCCAGCCAGGGATAGGACGCCGACAGAGCCTTGCAGCAGGTCACCCGGTTGCGGGCCTTGAATTCCTCCATCAGCTTGGCTGCCTTTTTCCCCTTGCCCTTCAGGCCCAGTGCCATTACGCCACCGGACACCGCCCCACACAGGCATTGAGTATCGCCAATGCCGCCGCCGAAGGCCTCGGCCATTTTCATCAGCTGCGGGTCGTCAAGGCCGATGGTGGCCTGCAGCACCGACTGGGTGCAGTTCAGCCCCGAATCGAAGAGGCGGCC
>JAQYWA010000583.1 GCA_030145265.1 Desulfuromonas sp.
TCCGTACTATTCAGCTTCCACAGGGATCCTCCGGTAGTGGCCAGGAACAAAGCATCATCGGCGTAGAGCAGAGCCCCGTAATAACAGGTCTCGCTCAGCTCCTGCTGCCACCGGGGCTGGCCGGAAATTGTAAAAGCGGTCACCCGCCCTTCCCGATCAACCACCACCGGACCATCGGGGGTGACCGCCGGAGTCGACAGCAGAGGCCGACCAGTCTCGACCAGCCAGAGAAGAGAACCGTCAAGGGAAACGGCGGAGAGAGTGCCGTTGCCACTGGCAACATACAAACGATCACCGGACGCGGACACTGCTGAACGCAGCGGCTGACCAGCCTCGAACTGCCAGCGGACCTTGCCGGTGAGGGTATCAAGGGCATAGAGGGTCCCGTTCCAGGCTGGCACCAGCAGCAGTCCGCCAATCCGGGTCAGGCCTCCCTGGCGGTGATCGTCGGCCCGTGAAGCCGGGTAGTCGAAGGTCCAGCGAATCCCGCCGTTGCCACGATCGAGAGCCCATACCTGGCGCCCCCAGGTCTGTACGTAGACCGCATGCTCGTCCACCGCCGGCGTGCTGTCGATCACCTCGCCGAGTTCGCGGGACCAGCGTGTCTTGCCGGCGGGATCGAGGGCATAGAGGCGCCCATCCCAACTTCCAACGAACAAGGTATTTTTGTCCACCACCACCGAACCATCGACATAGCCACCGGTCTCAAGATTCCAGCACGGCTCCAGAGTGACTGCATCCCGCGGGCCACTCTGTTCAATCCAGTCCGACGCCGGTTGCAGCAGCACGGTGCCGATGGCCGGGTCCTGCTTGCGGTCGAAGACGGTCAGTGACGCAGCGGCCGGATCGGACGTTCCCCACCAATTGTGCTGCAGCTGCACATCTCCGGTATAAAAATCTCCCAGGCGAAAGTTTTCCAGATTGCCATACAAATTATTGTGATGGATGGAAAGCTCGCGGTCATTTTCGAACAGGAAAATCCCCGAGCCGTTGTGACGAAGGATGTTGCGAGTAATCTCCACCGACGAATTGCGAAAATTGATCCCCTTCCCCTGGTTGTGCTCAATGAGGTTGTTGCGGAAAACGAAGCGAGCCTGTCCGAGACGACTGCCATCGATGTTATGGCGGATGGTGCAATCCTCGACCCGCCCTTTGGTGAAATGAGCGTGCAAGGTATAGGCGGATCCGGAAATTTCGCAGTAGCGCAGCACCGTTTCACGCGAAAAATCGACCCGGATCTCCAGCCAATCACCGGGCTGCGGATCGGATTC
>JAQYWA010000126.1 GCA_030145265.1 Desulfuromonas sp.
GCCATCGTCACAGGGGCTTGACGTCGCCAGCCATGATTTTCTCTTGCACGCCATCGGCCGTGCGCACCAGCAGTGCGCCGTCGGTATCCAGGCCCTCGACCGTGCCGCGGAGAACCCGGCGCTGACAGTCGACCTCGACCTGCCGGCCGACCAGGTCGCAGAGTTCTTCCCAGGCGCTGACAATCGGGACGAACCCTTGATCGAGATAGGTCAGGTAGAGCTGATCAAGATGGCGGTACAGGGTCCGGGCAAAAGCCAGGCGGGAAACCGACTCACCTGTTTCAAGAGCCACCGAAGTGGCCGGATAACGCAGGTCTGCGGGAAACTGATCGGCTTCCATATTCAGGTTGACGCCGATGCCGAGAATGATATAGCGCACGCCCTCGGTTTCAGCATTCATTTCGTTGAGCAGGCCGGCGACCTTTTTGCCGCGGAGCAATACATCATTCGGCCATTTGACCGTGGGAGCCAGACCGCTGGCATCGCGGATCGCCCGGGCCACCGCCACCGCGGAAATAAAGGTCAGCTGCGGGCCATCAAAGGGGAGAATCGGCGGGCGCAGCAGCAGCGAGGTGTAGAGGTTGACTCCCGCCGGCGAGGCCCAGATGCGGCCGAGACGGCCCTTGCCGGCGGTCTGCCGGTCGGCGATCACCACGGTGCCTTCGGGATGCCCCTGGTCGCCCAGCTCCCGGGCTCGGGTGTTGGTCGAGTCAGTCTCGTCGAAGAAGACCAGTTCGCTGCCGACGGTGCGGGTCTCAAGGCCGGAACGCAACTCTTCGATCAGCAACGCATCGGGCGAGGCAACCAGGCGGTAGCCCCGCGAAGTCATCGCGTCGATGGTGTAACCGAGATCGCGCAGCAGGCGGATCTTCTTCCAGACAGCGGTGCGCGACACCCCCAGCTTGTGGCTGATCTCCTCCCCGGATACAAACGTGCCCGGATGTTCGCGAAACAGGTCGAGGATGTCTTCGTGCTCCAGCTTTTTGCTCATGCGCTCATGACGACTTTCTACTGGAACAGCATGGAAATATCTACCGCCCGAAACGAGTGGGTGAGCGCTCCGACAGAGATGAAATCGACCCCGGTCTCGGCAATGGCCCGCACGCTTTTCAGGTTGACCCCGCCGGAAGCTTCGGTCAGAGCCCGGCCGCCAATCAGCTGAACGGCTTCGTGCAAAAGGTCGGGCCCCATGTTGTCGAGCAGGATGATGTCGGCACGGGCGGCCAGGGCCGAGCGGATCTCGTCCAAATCGCGGGTTTCGACTTCGATCTTGTGGGTGTGCGCGACCCGGGCCCGGGCCCGCTCGATGGCCACTTCCACACCGCCGGCGGCGGCGATGTGGTTTTCTTTGATCAGCACCCCGTCATAGAGCGAGGTACGATGGTTGCGACCGCCGCCCATGCGCACCGAGTACTTGTCGAGCACCCGCAGCCCCGGCGTGGTTTTTCGGGTATCGACCACGGTGGCCGAAGTCCCTTCAACGGCCTTGACGAACTGGGCGGTCAAAGTGGCCACCCCGCTCATGCGCTGCAGCAGGTTCAGCGCCACCCGCTCACCCTGCAGCAGCACGGCGGCATCGCCCTTGAGCCAGGCCAGCACCTGGCCGCGGCTAACGGCACGGCTGTCTTCCATGATCTTCTCGAACGCGACCCGGTCGTCAAGCAGATGAAACACCCGGCCAGCCACGTCGATGCCCGAAAGGACGAAATCTTCTTTGGCAACCAGCTCGGCGCGGCCGGGCGTTCCCGGCTCCACTGTCGCCAGAGTGGTGACATCCCCGAGGCCGATGTCCTCCTGCAGGGCATTCCGAATTATCCGGTCTATTTCAAACATTTGAACTCCTGTCTAACATATTGAAAACGCTTTTTTATAGCATAATTTTCAAAGCTGCCGCAACCGAAAAGCCCGGCGTCAAAGCAAAGTTATTTGGACTTTACATTTCCTCTGGTTGTGCTAGAAAGAGGAGGTTATGCAACAACTTGCCGAGTATTTCCAGCGAGCTGCCCAACGCAGCTCCTTCAGCCTGAATATCATTCTCCACAGGAGTGCCCCGTGTCCAATAAACTGCTGATTTTAATGGCTCTCACCTGTTCTTTTCTATTTTCCGGCTGCGTCAGCAAAACGCTCTATCAGCAGCAAGTCGCTGAGGCCGATCAACTTATCAGCAGAATCGAAGGGCTCGAAACCGAATACAAGTTGCTGGCGGACAAAAGCAGCTACCTGTCCGAGCGCAACGGCGAACTCGACCAGCGCCTGCGCGACGCCCTGAACCGGAGTTCGGCACTGCAAGACGACCTGCTGCGAGCCAAGGCCGACATCGACCGGCTGGAGAAAATCCTCTCGGCCCGCAGCGCCGAAACGGGAGCCGCGATGACCGACATGCGGCAGACCATCGATCGCCTCGAGACCCAGAACCGCGACCTCGCCCTGCAGGTCGAAAACGAGCGCATCGCCCGCGAAGCCCGGGTCGCCCAGATGAAGAGCACCTACGATGAACTGGTCGGCATGATGGATGCTGAAATCAAGCGCGGCGAGATCACCATCTCCGAACTCCAGGGCAAACTCTCGGTGAACATGCTGGAAAAAATCCTCTTTGATTCCGGCGCGGCCGAGGTCAAACCGGCGGGGCTCGAAGTTCTGCGTCGGGTCGGCAAGATCGTGAAGGAGGTGCAGGAGAAGGAAATCCGTGTCGAGGGGCACACCGACAATATCCCGATCAGCCCCCGACTGCAGCAGAAGTTTCCCAGCAACTGGGAGCTTTCGACGGCCCGCGCGGTCAACGTTCTGCACTTTCTGCAGGACAGTGTCGGCATCCCCGGCGAGCGTATTTCAGCCTGCGGCTATGGCGAGCACCGCCCGCTCGCCGACAACGGCAACCCGCAGGGACGCGCCCAGAACCGCCGCATCCAGATTGATCTGGTTCCCATCGAGAACCAGATCGCCCAGGCCCCAGAACCGGCCCAGCCTTAAGAAACTGCAGCCTCAATGCGTGACATACACTATATTTTCTGGGACAACGACGGCGTTTTGGTCGACACGGAACATCTGTATTTTCAGGCCTCAGCCGAAGTGCTGGCCGAGGCCGACATCCAGATCAGCCGCGCGCAGTTCATCGACATCTCCCTGAAACGCGGGCAAAGCGTCTTCGACCTGGCCGGGCCCCGGCACAGCCCGGTTCGCATCAACAACATGCGCGAACAACGCAATCGCCGCTACGCCGAACTGCTGCAGCAGGGGGTTCATCCCATGGCCGGCGTAACGGAGACCCTGCAACAGCTGCACGGCCGAGTCAAAATGGCCATTGTCACCAGTTCACACCGGGACCATTTCGAACTCATCCACCGTCATACCGGGCTGCTCGAATTCTTCGACTTCGTCCTGACCCGCGAAGACTACACCCATTCCAAGCCACACCCCGAACCCTACCTCATGGCGCTCGCCAAAAGCGCCCGCCCCGCCCGCCATTGCCTGGTCGTCGAAGACTCGGAGCGCGGGCTGAATGCCGCCGTGGCTGCCGGATTGGACTGCGTGGTGATCCCTGGTGAACTCAACCGACAGAGCGATCTGTCGTCAGCTACCCGGGTCCTTGCACACAGTTCCGAAATTCCAGATTTTATTTTCACCGACTTCGCCAGTAAAGAATAACCCGAAACAACACCCCACATGCAACCTGAGGCAATAAAAAGATCAAATCCCATTTTCACAGATCAACAACCCCTCCACATTTCTACAACATCTCATTGTCGCTACAAACAAAACTATTCCTGGGCCTTTTTTCACTTGAAATATTCCAGAACCAGAGATATTATTGCGCCAATTCTGGTTCCTTCGGGGACTGGAAGGCGACCCCGTGTACTCCCCCCCTCCGTACACGGGGTCTTTTATTGCCTAAAATCCCCCTTCTCAACGCACTGATCCCAGGGTAAAAGCCAATCTGACCCGACATTTAATTTTAGTTGATTTTACCGACAACCTTTAGTATTATCCCCACATTGCTCCTCTGGTTCCCCAAAACAACCAGAGGGATTTAGCCCCGTGATACCCCTCCTTCACGGGGCATTTTTTTGTCTTTCGTCCCCGCTCCCGCACCCGCACCGCCCCTTCAAGACCGTTGCCAACCCCCATCCAGATGATAGAGTCGAATGAAACACATCTCCCCGGAGGCAACATGGCCGGAAACGATCATCACGACCTGCCTGGGCAACTCTCCCGAATCGATACCAGTACCCTTCCCGACAATGGCGGCCCCAATTACAACCGGCTGATCTTCGAAAAAAGCCCGTACCTTCTCCAGCACGCGAGAAACCCCGTTGACTGGTTTGCCTGGGACGACAGCGCCTTTGCCAGAGCCCGCCGTGAAAACAAGCCGGTCTTCCTCTCCATCGGCTACTCCACCTGCCACTGGTGCCATGTCATGGCCCATGAATCGTTTGAAAATCAGGACGTCGCAGCCGTGCTCAACCGGTCATTTATCTCCATCAAGGTCGACCGCGAAGAGCGTCCCGATATCGATCAGGCCTACATGACCGCCTGCCAGATGCTCACCGGCAGCGGCGGCTGGCCGCTGACCCTGGTTCTGACCCCGGACAAACAGCCGTTCTTCGCCGCCACCTACCTCCCCCGGCAAGGCCGTTCGGGGATGGCCGGCCTGATTGAAATTCTCGAACGGATTGACCAGGCCTGGCGAACCGACCGGGCCGGCATCAAGGAGAGCAGCAACCAGATCACCCTCGCCCTGCTTCAGCACAACCTGCCGACCGGCGACAAGCGGCCCCTCGTCGACACCCCGCTGAAGAGCGCCGTCACCGATTACCCAAAAGCCTTCGATCGGGATTTCGGCGGATTCGACAGTGCCCCCAAGTTTCCCGCCACCCACAACCTTTCGCTGCTGCTGCGCCTGGCCCGTCGCTTCAACGCGCCGGAGCTTGCGCAAATGGCCCTACAGACCCTTCGGCGGATCCGCCGCGGCGGCATCTATGACCAGATCGGCCACGGCATCCACCGCTACTCGGTGGACCGACAGTGGATCGTGCCCCACTTCGAAAAAATGCTTTACGACCAGGCCATGTTGATCCTCGCCTGCACCGATGCTTTCCAGTACAGCGGGGACCCGGAGTTCCAGCAGACCGCACTGGAAACCGCCGGCTATCTCTGCCGCGACCTGCTTGATCCAAAGGGCGGCTTCCACAGTGGTGAAGACGCCGATTCGGAGGGGGCCGAGGGGACTTACTACGTCTGGACGCCGGCACAGGTTCACGAGCTGCTCGGCCATGAAACCGGCACCAGCTACTGCCGCAGCTTTTCTGTCGATGAGCAGGGGAATTTCGAGGGTAAATGCATCCCGTTGAGACGCGAAGAGATTGAGGACTTGGCGCAAAAGGCGGGGGTCGATGCGGCTGTCCTGGCCGCCCTGCTCGAAGAGAGCCGGCGGAAACTGCTGGCGGCCCGGCAGCGGCGGGTGCGCCCCCATCGCGACGACAAGGTTCTCACCGCCTGGAACGGGCTGGCGATCGCCGCCCTGGCCCGAGCCGGTGCGGTGTTCAGTGAGCCAGCCCTGGTCGAGGCGGCGCACCGGGCTGCCGGGTTCATCCGCGCCAACCTGCGGCAGCCGGACGGCCGCCTGCTGCGCCGCTGGCGACAGAACGACGCGGCAGTGCCTGCTTTTCTGGAGGATTACAGCTTTCTCGCCTGGGGGTTGTTCGAACTCTACCAGGCCGACTTTCAAACCGGGGACCTGACAGCGGCTCTGGAGTTGACCGAACAGATGCTCGAACTGTTCGTCGACGGCCAGGACGGCCTGTACGATACCGGGAAAGACGCCGAAGCGGTGCTCGATCGGGGCCGGTCACTGCAGGATGGCGCCCTTCCCTCGGGCAATTCGGTCGCCGCCCTCAACCTGCTGCGGCTGGGACGGATCTGCTCCCGCCCGGACCTGGAAGAACGGGGCGAACGGCTGTTGCAGGTCGGCATGGCCCAATTTACCGCTCACCCCAGGGCCTACGCCCAGCACCTGATCGCACTCGACATCGCCCTCAGCCCGCCGACCGAGATCGTGCTGGTCTGTGGCCCTGACGACCCGAAAGGCGAAGGGTTTCTGGCTCCCCTGCGCCGGATGCTGCTGCCGGAAGCGGTGCTCATCCTGTGCCGCGAGGACGATCAGGAACTGGCGACACTCGTTCCGGCCGCAGCCGACAAACCGCCGCTTGCCGAAAAAACCACCGCCTACGTCTGCCGCAACCGCAGCTGCCAGGCGCCATCGACCACGGTGGAGCAGATGCTCCAGCAGTTGGAGGAAACG
>JAQYWA010000127.1 GCA_030145265.1 Desulfuromonas sp.
GATAGCCCCGGCGTGGTTAGCCGGAAATGCACCCGTTTGGTCAATCTATCCTTGATTTCGCTCAGGGACAAGACTTCTGAAGCCAGCAGCTTGCACGACTCCTCTCCAACATCGAGGGATCCGCTCACCAATAGCGGTTCATCACTCTTGAGCAGTTCCATCGATGCCTGGTAGACCTCGGGGAAAACCACCATCTCGACAAACCCGGACAGGTCTTCCAGGGTCACAAAGGCCATGCGGTCGCCCTTTTTGGTGGTGAGCTCCTTGATGCCGGCAACGATGCCGCAGACCTTGACTTCATCTTTATCCGAACGTTCGATCAGGCCGGCGGTTTCGCAGGTGGCAAAACGCTTGATGGCGGCGCTGTGGCGGGCCAGCGGATGGCCGGTGATGTAAAAACCGAGGGTTTCTTTCTCGAATCCCAGCAGGATTTTCTCCGACCAGTCGTCGATATCGGGAAGCTTGCCGTAGCCGTTTCCCCGGTGCGAGACGATCTCTTCGGTACCGAAGAGCGACCCCTGCCCCTGTTCTTTTTCTCGCTGGACCTTCTGGCCAATCTCCATGGCCTCCTCGAACACCGCCATGTACTGGGCCCGCTTGCCCTTGAGGGAATCGAAAGCGCCGCACTTGATCAAGGCTTCAACTACTTTTTTGTTGACCTTGCGCAGGTCGACCTTTTCGCAGAAATCCTGCAGCGAGTCGTACTGCCCTTCATTGCGCACTTCGATGATCGATTCCAGCGCCGCCGCGCCAACCCCCTTAACCGCGCCGAGCCCGAAGCGGATCGAGTTGCCGTGGACGGTAAACGAACGGTCAGAGGCGTTAATGTCGGGGGGATGCACCTCGATCCCCATGGCGCGCACCTCGGAGATGTTTTTGATGACCTTGTCGGTATTCTCCATGTCCTCGGTCAGCAGCGCGGCCATGAATTCCACCGGGTAGTGGGCTTTAAGGTAGGCGGTGTGGTAGGCAACCAGAGCATAGGCGGCCGAATGCGACTTGTTGAAGCCGTAGGCGGCGAACTTTTCCATCAGGTCGAAAACACCCTCGGCCTTCTTCAGATCGAGCTTGTTCTCCTTGGCCCCGGCCATGAAGATTGCCTTCTGCTTGGCCATCTCTTCGGCCTTTTTCTTACCCATCGCCCGGCGCAGCAGGTCGGCGCCGCCGAGGCTGTATCCGCCGAGGACCTGGGCAATAAGCATGACCTGTTCCTGGTAGACGATAACCCCGTAGGTATCCTTAAGCAACGGCTCCAGTTGCGGAAAGGGGTAGTCGAAGGTTTCCTGCCCGTGCTTTCTTTTGATAAACGAGTCGACCATCCCCGAACCGAGCGGGCCGGGACGATACAGGGCAACCATGGCGATCAGGTCCTCAAAACACGAAGGCTTGAGCTTGACCAGGTATTCCTTCATCCCCGAGGATTCAAGCTGGAAGACCCCGGTGGTCTCCCCCTTGGACAGCAGCTCGTAAGATGTTTTGTCATCGTCGCGAACCAGCTTGAGATCGAAATCGGGGGTCTTGCCGGCCCGGATCAGCCGCACCGCGTTGTCGATAACGGTAAGGGTCTTCAGACCGAGGAAGTCGAACTTGACCAGGCCGATCTGCTCGACGTAGCTCATGGCAAACTGGGTTACCTGGCCACCCGATTTAGGATCGGTGTACAGCGGCAGGTACTCGGGGAGCGGCTTCGGCGTCACCACCACGCCAGCGGCATGGGTCGAAGCGTGCCGGGTGAGCCCCTCGAGAGCCAGGGCGACATTGAACAGCTCCTTGATCTTGGTGTCGCTGTCGATCAGATCCTTGAGTTTGGGCTCCTGGGCCAGTGCATCCTTGAGGGTGATGTTGAGGATTGCCGGTATCAGCTTGGCGATCTTATCCGTTTCACCGAAGGTCATGTTCAGCGCCCGGCCGACGTCGCGGATGACCCCCTTGGCCTGCATGGTGCCGAAGGTGATGATCTGCGCGACATTCTCTTCGCCGTAGTGCTGACGAACGTATTCGATCACCCGTTCACGACCATAGATGCAGAAGTCAACGTCGATATCAGGCATCGAGATACGTTCGGGGTTGAGAAAACGCTCGAACAGCAGATTGTACGGCATCGGGTCGATGTCGGTGATGCGAATGGAGAAGGCCACCAGGCTGCCGGCGGCGCTGCCGCGGCCCGGGCCGACCGGAATATCGTGATCTTTGCCCCAGTTGATGAAGTCGGCGACGATCAGGAAATAGCCCGGAAAGCCCATCTTCTTGATACAGTCGAGTTCGATTTCCAGACGCTCGCGATAGCGCACTTCTTCTTCGGCAGAAACGTCGTGAATCTTGCGGATTTCTGCGAGACGCTCGTCGAGGCCCTTGCTGGACATCTCGGACAACACCTCATCGAGGCTTTTGTCTTTCGGCTTTTCGTACTGGGGAAAATGGTAGGTATCAAAGTCGAGTTCCAGATTACAGCGCTGGGCGATTTCGACCGTATTGTTCAGGGCTTCGGGGGTCGCCTTGAACAGTTCGGCCATTTCGGCCGGGGTCTTGACGTAGAACTCGTCGTTGGAAAACCGCATCCGCTTCTCGTCGTCCATGGTCTTGCCGGTCTGGATGCACAGCAGCACCTCGTGGGCATAGGCCGAGTCGCGGGTCAGGTAATGGCAGTCGTTGGTCGCCACCAGCGGCAGGTGCAGCTCGTTGGCTATTTCGATCAGTCCGCTGTTAACGGGATCCTGTTCGGGGATGAAGTTTTCCTGCAGCTCGAGGTAGAGGCGGTTGTTGTCGAATATCTCCGACATCTCCCGGGTACGCTGGATCGCATCTTCCATCCGTCCGGAGCCGAGCAAAAGCGGGATCTCGCCGCCCAGGCAGGCCGTCATGGCGATCAGTCCCTGGTTGTGTTCGCGCAGCAGTTCCCAGTCGATTCGAGGCCGATAGTAAAAGCCTTCACGATAGCCAGCCGACACCATGCGACAGAGATTGCGGTAGCCGGTCAAGTTTTTACAGAGAAGAACGAAGTGATTAGCGGCGTCGGAAGAAACCCGGGCACTGCTTTTATCAAAACGGGAACCGGGCGCCACGTAAACTTCGCAGCCGATGATCGGCTTGATCCCGGCAGCCGTCGCCTTGTTATAGAACTCGATAGCACCAAACATGTTGCCGTGATCGGTCACCGCAACCGCCGGCATCTTGTATTCCTTGACCCGGTTGATCAGGTCGGGAATCTTGATAGCGCCGTCAAGCAGACTGTACTGGCTATGTAAATGCAGATGTACGAAATTCGCGTGTTCCATAAAATCCAGGATCAGAAACCGGTGCTAAGAGGCAAAGAAACTATCCGGGCAGCCTCCGGCATAAACAGAAAAACCGATATCGCTGAACGCTGTCGCGCTGCGATGACCGGTTTGCGGAAAAGTTCGTGAATATTACCACCGGCTTGGTCAAAAGGTCAAGAGGACTGTCCAGGGGAAACAGTCATCATCGTCGCTGGACGGCCCACTAAAGAACCTCGACTCCGAAGTGGCTGAGCATCTCGGTCAGCTTGATCAGCGGCAGACCAATCAGCGCCGTGTAATCGCCCCCTTCCATGTGCTCCATCAGGGCGATGCCGAGCCCTTCGATCTTGAACGATCCGGCGCAATCAACGGGATTCTCCCGTTCGACATAGCGCTGAATCTGCTCCAGGCTGAGCTTCTTCAGGGTCACCGTGAAGGTAACCACGTCGGTCAGCGCTTCGCCGGAGCGGCAGTCGAAAAGGGTCACCCCGGTGTAAAAGGTATGACTGCGATCGGACATCTCGCGCAACTGTGCCACGGCGCCCTCAACCGAGCCGGGTTTCCCGAGCACCTTACCCCGTCCGTCGACGAACACCTGGTCGGCACCGATGATCAGGGCATCGGGATAGCGCTCGGCCAGACTCTTCGCCTTGTGCGACGCCAGGTGCTTCACCTGCAGTTCAGGAGCGATCTCCTGATCGATGGTTTCTTTGAACAGGGGAGCAGCCACCTGAAACGGAAGACCGAGCTGGCGCAACAGCTGCAGGCGATACGGGCTGGTCGAAGCAAGAATAAGAGTACGCATGAAGACATCCCCGGCGGAAAGTTTTCACTCTTTTACCCCAGCGCCGGATCAAATGCAAGCTCCACCGGATTAAAGGGGCGTTCAAATCCCAAAGCGACGTTCGGTTCAAGCAACCGCACGCCATGTCGGCGAGCTTTCAGCCACCCTGCAATTGCGACCGGAGCGCCGCTCACCGGAGCTTGCGGCGCGACCGCCCAAGCCATCGGCCGCCCGTTCAGCAGCCTCGGTCAACGCCGCCGTGACCCGATCAATATCGATCCGTTTTTCAAAGGCGTCAAAGTCTCCCGCCGCCAGCCAGGCATCGACATAAGTCACCTCGGCAGCGGCACCGACTTCGACGATCACCTCTCCTTCGTACTGACCGTCACCGACAATCCCCGTCACGGAAAAACCGGCCGCCCCTCTCCCCAGCAGTCGCTCAACCCGATCCGTCACAAAATACAAAGCACTGCCGTTGTTTCCCGCCACATCCAGCCAGACCATAAACCACCTCCGTTGCAAGCGTTAGCGTATCTGACTGTAAGGAGTAATACGACTGCACGACAGAATAAGTCACACCACTATTCATCGGCCAGAGTTTGGCGCAGACCATCAGCAAAAGCCCTGCGCAATGATGCGGGCTCAAGCACCCGGACATGGGGGATATAGGAATAGAGCCAGGAGAGTATTTCTTTTTCGCCTCCGGCTTCAAAAGAAAGCAGCAGCGCCCCATCGGGCTCTTCGGATAGTTCCTGGGAAGGATGCCAGGTGCGCTCACGGATCAGGTAAGCAACCTCGGCGGCGAACCGGACCTTGATCCGCATCGGTTCCTCGTTGATCAAGCCGAAAGCCGAACCGGTCAGATCGGCCGCCGAGAAATCGTCTGGCACCTCGAATCGCTGCTCGAGTAGTTCAACGCCGCGGATGCGATCGACGAGAAACAAGCGGTAATCATTACGATTGTGGGCCCATCCGGTCAGGTAGAGAGAATCCTTGAAAAAGAGCAGCGTATAGGGATCAAACAGGTATTCCTCCGGGTCACGCCGGGCCGGAGCATACACAATACGGCAGCAGTACTGGCGCAACAAGGCATCCCGCAGCGTTTCCAAGACCGCCCGCTGACTGCCGTAATCACGCAAGCCCTGAAAACGCGGCGCCGCAGCCTGGGCGAGACGCTCGAGATGCGCCACGTTGCGCGGCGACAGATTGGAACGGATACGGGCAAAAATCGCCTCAAGATCGTCCTGGAACGGAGTCCCCTGGAGAAACGCCAGCTGCCCGCGAAAGAAGTACAGGGTCATCAGCTCGTGCAGCGAAAAGGTCACCGGCAAAAACTCTTTGAACTCCGGCATGAAGCTGTGCAGCATCGTGCCATCGGGCTGGGGTTCGCTGATCAAGGGATAGCCGGCCTCTTCCAGCGCCTTCAGATCCCGATAAACCGTACGCCGGGTCACTTGGCACTCTTCGGCGAGTTCGTCGACGGTAGCGCCGAAACGGGCCCTCAAGATGCGGATAACATCATGCAGCCGGGCCGCCTGGCTGTATTTTTTTGCGGGTTTCCCCCGCTTGCCAACAGTAGTCGTCATTCGTGCTCCTGATACCAGGTATACTTGTGCGCCTTGCCACGAACCTTTTCGCTGGGATATTTGCGGATGTTTTTATCCATCTTCTTCGACACCGTTTCGGCCAGATCGAGCTTGAGGGTATTGGCCAGCGACAGGGAATAGATGACGATATCCGCCAGCTCTTCACCGATGTCAGACAGGGCTTCAGAAGGAAGTTCCTTCGAGGCTTCCACGGTCAGCCACTGAAAGTGTTCCATCAGTTCGGCCGCTTCGATGGCGATCGACATGCTGAGGTTTTTCGGCGTGTGGTACTGCTCCCAGTCCCGCTCCCGGACGAAATCCGCCATCCGCTCCTTAAGCTGCTGCAGTGTCGTGTCCCTGTCGTTCATGGATCCTCCTGTAGGATTAGAGAGTACCTGTCCCAAAGTCCGGATGGGCGCAACGTAATTATTTATTTCCAAACGCAACAAAAAGACCGTTTCCGAACGAAAGCTAGAGAACTTCTCCGGCCACCAGGTCACGCAGACCGTGGATGGTGCCGCTGCCGTGCGGACTCTGAATCCGACAGACCGAGAACAGCAGGGTCACCCGGCTGTCGGTGGTCACCGCAGCCGTGCTCCCATTGAGACGCACCCCGGCCAGGTCGAGCCGCGAATTCGACGCCGCCACCGCCAC
>JAQYWA010000585.1 GCA_030145265.1 Desulfuromonas sp.
TCAGGTTGAATTTCATGTCGACTTTGATGGTGAAGGTCGGCACGATTTCTTTAGCAAAGTTAAACTCATATCCGTACCCGTAAGAAATGGAGAAGCTTTCGGTTTATATTTATTGGAAAGTATGGCTTCGGGCGTTCCCGTTGTACAGCCCAAACTGGGTGCATTCCCCGAAATTGTTGAGAAAACGAATGGTGGTATCATATACGAGAACAACAATCCAGAAGAGCTGGCGACAGCTTTAAAGAAGCTATTAAGCAATGAAGATAAACTAGACGAACTTTCCTGTAATGCTAAAAAAGGTGTTGAGAAAGCATTTAATATTTATACTCAGGCAGATCAGCTTGTAGGCATATACAGCCAATTATTAAGCGAAAATTGAACACTTTTAATGTAAATAAAAATCAATGGCACTCATATATAAACGACTTCCGTCGCGAAGAAACCAAGCTCTTTAAACAACATTTATTTGTGCGACGAATTTACTTGAGGCAATAGAAAGTAACAGATCAGGCTTTGTCTGGCTGTTAAGGTGTTGCATTATTATTGAACAGACTCATTATCTGCCACCATCTGTGTAATCTGCGGGAGATATATTTAGCGAACGACTTCCGTCACGAAGCAACCAAGCTCTTTAAAACAACATTTATTTGTGCGACGAATTTACTTGAGGCAATAGAAAGTAACAGATCAGGCTTTGTCTGGCTGTTAAGGTGTTGCATTATTATTGAACAGACTCATTATCTGCGACTATCTGTGTAATCTGCGGGAGATATATTTAGCGAACGACTTCCGTCGCGAAGAAACCAAGCTCTTTAAACAACATTTATTTGTGCGACGAATTCACTTGAGGCAATAGAAAGAAACAAATCAGGCTTTGTCTGGCTGTTAAGGTGTTGCATTATTATTGAACAAACTCATTATCTGCGACTATCTGTGTAATCTGCGGGAGATGTATTTAGCGAACGATTTCCGTCGCGAAGAAACCAAGCTCTTTAAACAACATTTATTTGTGCGACGGATTTACTTGAGGCAATAGAAAGAAACAAATCAGGCTTTGTCTGGCTGTTAAGGTGTTGCATTATTATTGAACAGACTCATTATCTGCCACCATCTGTGTAATCTGCGGGAGATGTATTTAGCGAACGACTTCCGTCGCGAAGCAACCAAGCTCTTTAAACAACATTTATTTGTGCGACGAATTCACTTGAGGCAATAGAAAGAAACAGATCAGGCTTTGTCTGGCTGTTAAGGTGTTGCATTATTA
>JAQYWA010000128.1 GCA_030145265.1 Desulfuromonas sp.
AGCTGACGCTGGGTTAGCCGGCGCAGGTTGGCCTCGGTCATGACCACCGAGCCGTCGACCAGGATGCCGAAGTCGATCGCCCCCAGCGACAGCAGGCTGGCGGCGATGGCCATTTCGTGCATGCCGAGCACGGCGAAAAGCACCGCGATGGGGATGGCGGCGGCGACCAGCAGACCGGCGCGCAGGTTGCCGAGCAGCAGGAAGAGCACGACGATAACCAGGATCGCGCCGGCGATCAGATTGTGCTTGACCGTGTTGATAACCTGCTCGACCAGTTCGGTGCGGTCGTAGACCGGCTCGATGATCACGTCCGCCGGCAGGGCGCTGCGCACCGCCTCCAACCGCTGCTTGAGGGCGGTGGTTACGGTGCGGCTGTTTTCGCCCATCAGCATGAAACCGAGCCCCAGCACCACTTCGCCCTTGCCCTGGGCCGAAACGGCGCCACGGCGCAATTCGTGGCCGATGCGCACCTCGGCGACATCGCGGATGCGTACCGGCGCCCCCTGGTAGGCGGCAATCACGATGCTGCCGATTTCGCCTGGGGTCGAAACCCGGCCGATGCCTTGCACCAGCAGGGTCTGGCCGCCGGCGGTGACCTGGCCGCCGCCGACATTGGCGTTGTTCTCCTGCAGGGCGGTGATGATGTCATCGAAGGTCAGGTTGAACTTGATCAACGACTCGGGGGTGACGATTACGTGATATTGCCGCTCCAGACCGCCCCAGGAATTGACTTCGGCGACCCCGGCAGCCTTGCGCAGCTCGGGTTTGACCACCCAGTCGTGCAGCACCCGCAGTTCGTCGAGGGTGCGCTCCGGGTTGTCCGAGCGCAGCACGTAGTGGAAGACCTCGCCGAGGCCGGTGGAGATCGGTCCGAGCTCCGGGCGTTCGATCCCCGCGGGGAGTTCGACGCTGGCCAGCCGTTCCATGATCAGCTGGCGCGAATCGTAGATCGGCATGGCGTCGGTGAAGGTTGCCACCACCTGCGACAGGCCGAACTTGGAGATGGAGCGTACGTTTTCCAGTCCCGGCAGGCCGGACACCGCCAGTTCCACCGGCAGGGTGAGTTGTTTTTCGATCTCTTCAGGCCCCAGGTTGGGGGCGATCGTGTTGATCTGCACCTGCACCGGGGTGGTGTCGGGAAAGGCGTCGATCGGTAGCCGGGTCAGCGCCCAGACCCCGGTCGCTATGGCCACCGCGAACAGCAGCACCACCAACAGGCGGTTTTTCAGGGATATATCAATCAGACGTTCCAACATCGGTGTGTCCTCCTAGTGGTCGGCGCAGGACGCGCCGAGGCGCGACTTGAGGATTTCAGACTTGAGGGCGAAGCCCTGGCCGCTGACCACCTTATCCTGGGCGGAAAGCCCGCTGGTGATGACCACCGAACCGTTGTCCCGCCGGCCGGACTCGACCCGGCGCAGTTCGAACAGATCCCGTTCCAGGGCGACGAAGACGTAGGAGGCGCCGTCGATAACCTGCAGGGCATCCGCCGGTACCGCCAGGGCCTGCGCTTCCAGTTCATTGACGAGTCGTACTTCGCCGAAGAGCCCGCCCTTGAGCAGGCCGCTCTCGTTGGATATTTCGGCCAGTGCCTTGAGCTGGCGGGTTTTTTCGTCGAGAGCCGGTGCGACCCAGAAGACCGTGCCGGCAAAGGAACGTCCCGGCAGGCCGGAGAAGGTGGTGTTCACCCTGGTGCCCGGATGGACTTCGAGCAGGCGGCTTTCTGGGAGCGACAGCTCGACCCACAGGGAGTCGAGGTTGGCCAATGTGAAGAGGGCCGAGCCGGCCTCAACCGCTTCGCCGGTGACGGTGTTGCGTTCCACGATGGTGCCGGCGAAGGGCGCACGGATCGGCAGGGCCGAGCCGGCCGTCGATTGCAGGTCTTGCCGGGCAATCCCGTAGTCGAGGAGCTGCTGGCGGAATTGGCCGACGGCGGTTTGCGCCTGGGAGCGTTCAGCCTCGGCCTGCTGGAATTCCTGCCGCTAGCTGATGCCGCGAGCGAGCAGGTCCTTCTCCCGCAGGTAGACGCCTTCGGTCAGGTCGGCGCGGCTCTGCGCCGCCTGCAGCGAGGCGCGCAGTGAGGCGATCTCCGGGGTGGCGATTTCGGCCAGTACCTGGCCCGCCACGACCCGGGCGCCTAGTTCGGCGTGTACGGTTTTTACCACTCCCGGAACCAGGGTTGAGAGGCGTGCCAGTTTGTTGCGGTTGAAGACCACCTGCCCGGGCAGGATGGCACCCCGGTCGAGGGAGGCCAGGGGGAGACTGGCGGTGATGCCGACCCGTTCGGCGGCGTCCGCTGTGGCCAGTCGGACCTTGAGCCCCTGCCCCGGCTGCAGCCCATCCATCAGCTGGGGCTGGCAGAGGGCGTCTTCGATTTCGGGGATGCCGTGCGCGGGACAGTCGCCCTCGTCGGGGCCGTGATTGTGGCCCTCGTGCTCATCGACTTTGGCCTCTGCGTGGCCGTGGTGGTCTTCGTCGTGGTCCGCCTCGTCGGCAAAGAGGTCATCGAGGTCGGCCTCGGGGGCGCCGTGATTGTGCCCCGCATGGGGGTCGGTGGTGGCGGTGGCGACAGGAGTTTCCGCGCCGGTGAAAGACCAGAAGCTAAAGGCCAGGGCAAAGACGGTCAGAAGCGGAAAAATCCAACGGGTATGATTGCGAAATATCATGAGGGAGTGTTCTCCATGTTTTTTGTCGCGTTGAAGGCGAGGCCGGGCAGGGCACGGCCGAGCAGCCGTTCCAGTTCGGTGACCGCCTGGTGAAAGCTGGCCAGTGCCGCCAGGTGGCTCTGGCGGGTCTCGATCAGGGTGCGCTGGGCGTCGAGTACGTCGAGCAGGGGGAATTTGCCGGCCCGGTAGCCGTATTCGACGGCGGCAAAGGTCTCTTCAGCGGCCGGCAGAACCAGGTCCCGTAGCGCCTCGGCCTCTTCAAATGCGGCGTTCATCTGTTGCCAGGCCGCGGCCAGGGCGGCGCGGGCCTGCAGGGTGGCGCTGCGCTGTTCGGCTCGAACCTGTTCCCGGCGGCTGCGGGCGGCAGCTACCGCTCCCTGGTTGCGGTCAAACAGGGGCAGGGGAATGCTCAGACCGGCGACCAGCGCGTTATCTTCACTGTCGTTGAAATAGCGGATGCCGACCCCCACTTCGAGATCGGGCATGCGGCGGGACTCTTCCAGGCCGAGGG
Source organism: Desulfuromonas sp. (assembly GCA_030145265.1). Taxonomy (GTDB): domain Bacteria; phylum Desulfobacterota; class Desulfuromonadia; order Desulfuromonadales; family Trichloromonadaceae; genus Trichloromonas. Next base: position 3,178 of record JAQYWA010000128.1, read on the forward strand.
TCCGTTCCCGTTGCTGCAGCTGGGCCTGCCATTGGGCCAGTTGCGGGCTCTGCTCGAGCAGCGGTTCCAGCTCGGCCAAGGGGGGAAAGTGCGGCAGTCGGGTCAGTTCGCCGGCAACCGGGCCGACTACCAGCTGGTCGCCAAGCAGGGCCGCCAGTCCTTGGCGTTCTGCCGCCAGGGTGTGTGTTTCCCGGGTCCGGGCGATCTCAAGTTCGGCGACCAGAATACGAGCGCGCAGCTTTTCCGTGTCCGGGGCCTTGCCGGCCTCGATGCGTTCTTCCACGGTGGCCAGGCCCCGGCGGGCCAGTGCGGCTAGTTCGACGGCCAGCTGCAGCCGCTCTTGGGCGCTCAGGACCGCGATGAATTGGCGGGTGGTCTGGGCGCGCAGTTCGGCGCGGGCGATCTCACTGCGGTTGCGGGCCAAACCCGTCTCGGCTTCGGCGGTCAGGCGGCGGTGTTTTCGTTTGCCGCCCAGTTCAATGGCCTGGCTGAGCATCAGGGTGGTTTCGGCGGCATCGGTTCCCGAAAACTCGCCGCTGCCGGCCAGGTTTTCGAATTCCAGGTCGAGAACCGGATTGGGACGCAAGCCGGCCTGCAGCGCTTCGGCTTCACGGGCGTTGATCGCTTCGGCGGCCGCGTTCAGCTCGGGGTTATGCGCCAGGGCCAGAGCCAGGGCGTGGTCAAGGGTGAGCGGCGTAACGCCGTCGGCGGCAGCCGGTAGTTCGGCGTGGGCCTGCGGATTCAGGGCGAAGACGAACAGCGCCCAGACGCAGACAAAAATCATGCGCGGCATGGTTGTGACTCCTGTAACGGATTATAAAGACGGAACTTTCCCTGGATTTTTCAGGGCGGTGTTTCAGCGGGAAGCGGAGGGGGATCTCAAGTCAGCAGGATGATGGTCCTGAGTGCCGCGAGGGCGGTGGTTGGTGGTATCTGGGCAAAGCGGGGTGTTGAGGTGTGGAGCAGGGTGCCGGCGAGGGTGCGTGCCGACGGTAGTGGCATGGACAGGGCTGCGACCTGGGGGGATCCCAGCTTGAGCAGCCGCGAGTCTTGGGGGGATCCCAGCTTGAGCAGCCGCGAGTCTTGGGCGTGGCTGGTCAGCAGGCTGACGTCCTGGCAGTTTTCTGGCGTCGCGTTCGAGTTCAGGCCCGGCAGTGCCGGTCCGGCTTGCTGAGCCTCAACGGAGTCGCAGACAACCTGGCAGTCGCCCGCCGAGTTGAATTCGACGTGGCTGTGGCCGCTTTCGTCGACGCACCAGACGACGGCGCGCGCCAACCCGCTGCCAACGAGCAGGTAGGCCAGCACCAGCAGTGCGGCGAAAAAGCGATGTAAACCGGCTACGCGCAAGTCAAACTCCTTAATGAAAAGCCTTCTTCCTTTATACCCGAGGGGGGGCTTTCAAGTCAAGGTGGCGTGGATTAATTCATCTTGACCGGGAATCGTCATGACTGAATCTTTAGGATCAGAACCGACGGGTCGCGTCCCGTCAGACGCCTTACTTTTTGTAAGAGCCAACAAAAAGTAAGCAAAAAATGGCTCCTTGCCGGGGGCATTTCTGTCGCCGAGGTCAGTGCTCTAATAACCATTAGGGAGAAAAACACTGGGCGCGCTTCGTGGATTGGGTTTGAAATGCGACCATTGGCTGCAGATCAAGCCTGGCGTGCCATGTCAGAATATTTCGTTCAAGTGCTGTGGAGTGAAAATTGGTAAAGCATAGGCAAGGGCCAACGCCAACGCTTGCATTGCATCACGGGTTTAGCAATGCCGGTTTTGATCCTTTCCATTCGCTTCGCACACGTTCAAGGACTGCCGGATGACCCCTTCCTGAGCACCGTCTCCACCACCACGTTCGCATGCAGAGTCCGGTGTACCGGGCATTTTTCCGCAATCTCTAGTAATTTCTGCCGCTGCTCGTCGCTCAGCTCGCCGATCAGTTCCAGTTCTCGCTCGAACCGGTCGATCTTGCCGGTTTTGTTTTCGCAGTGCTCGCAGTCTTCAGCATGGATCTTGGCGTGGCGCAGGCGGACCAGCGCATCCTGAAGCGGCCACCCCTTGTGCCGGGCGTACATCTGCACGGTCATGCTGGTGCAGGCGCCGAGGGAGGCGAGCAGGTAATCGTAGGGAGAGGGGCCGCGGTTGGTGCCGCCGTAAGAAATCGGTTCGTCGGCGACCAGGGCGTGTCCGTTGACGAACAGGTCGGTGAAAAATCCTTCCGGTCCGGTGCGGACGGTAACGCGGTTGTCGATGATCTCAAGGTGGCTTTCGGACTCTAGGGCGGTGTCGAGGTAACGGCGGACCCAGGCGCCGATCATCTCTCCGGCATAGCGGGCGTCCTCTTTGTGGGAGAGGAGATGGTCGGCGGGGTCGAGGGTGATGAAGCTCTTCGGGTGGCGTGCCGCCTGGTATATTTTGGCGGCGTTGTCGATGCCGACGATCAGGTCGCGCGGCGAGTGTAGCACCAGCAGGGCCGCCTTGAGTCCGGCGATGGACTGGCCGGTGGCATGCTGGCCCAGATCGTCGAAAAAGGCCTTTTTCAGGGTGTAGGGGCGTCCTCCGAGTTCTACTTGGGCTTCGCCGTTTTTCTCAACTTCTTGTTGAACATCTCCAATCTGACGGGTCAGGTGGGCGGGATCGAAAGGGGCGCCGATGGTGACCACCGCCGCAGTCGAGGGGATTCTGCCTGCTGCCTGCAGCACCGCGGTGCCGCCGAGGGAATGGCCGATCAGGATCTGTGGACCCTGGTATTCGCGGGCCATGTAGTCGGCGGCAGCGACCAGGTCTTCGATCTCGCTGGAAAAGGTGGTGGCCGAAAAATCGCCGCCGCTGTCGCCGATGCCGGTGAAGTCGAAGCGCAGCACGGCGATGCGCTGACGCACCAGGGCGAGGGAGATGCTGGCTGCGGCCTTGATGTTTTTGCTGCAGGTGAAGCAGTGGGCGAACAGGGCCCAGGCCAGTGGCTGCTCGTCCTCGGGCAGGTCGAGCAGGCCGGCCAGTTCGATCCCGGCGGTGTTGGTGAAGGTCACCTTTCGCTGTTTCATAATGTTCTCCCTTGTTCGCCGGGGCTTTTATTGGGGGTC
>JAQYWA010000586.1 GCA_030145265.1 Desulfuromonas sp.
CACTATCTGTTCCACTTCCTGAGTTTGGATCCGATGGATCTGCGTCCACTGAATCGTCCACACCATCACCATCTGCATCTACTCCTGATGTAGTCGAATCAGTAGGGTCACTATCAACCGCGTCATCTACTCCATCATTATCTGAATCTATTCCTGACTTAGTTGGGTCAGACGGATTGGAATCCACTGCATCGTCAATTCCATCACCATCAGCATCTGCTCCTGATGTAGTTGGATCATTTGGTGCACTGTCAAACTCATCATCTATTCCGTCGTTATCACTATCTGTTCCACTTCCTGAGTTTGGATCCGATGGATCTGCGTCCACTGAATCGTCTATTCCATCGTTATCAGCATCTACTCCTGATGTAGTCGAATCAGCAGGGTCACTATCTACCGCATCATCTACTCCATCATTATCCGCATCTGTTCCTGATTTAGTTGGGTCAGTCGGATCAGAATCCACTGCATCGTCAATTCCGTCACCATCAGCATCTGCTCCTGATGTATTCGGATCATTCGGCGCACTGTCGAACTCATCATCCACTCCATCGTTATCGCTATCTGTTCCACTTCCTGAGTTTGGATCCGATGGATCTACGTCCACTGAATCATCTACTCCATCACCATCTGCATCTACTCCAGATGTTGTCGAATCAGTTGGATCACTATCAACCGCGTCATCTACTCCATCACCATCTGAATCTGTTCCTGATTTAGTTGGGTCCGTCGGATCTGAATCCACTGCATCGTCAACTCCGTCACCATCAGCATCTGCTCCCGATGTAGTTGGATCATTTGGTGCACTGTCGAACTCATCATCTATTCCGTCGTTATCACTATCTGTTCCACTTCCTGAGTTCGGATCTGATGGATCTGCGTCCACTGAATCATCTACTCCATCACCATCTGCATCTACTCCTGATGTAGTCGAATCAGTAGGGTCACTATCAACCGCGTCATCTACTCCATCATTATCTGCATCTATTCCTGATTTAGTTGGGTCAGTCGGATCTGAATCCACCGCATCGTCAATTCCATCACCATCAGCATCTGATCCTGATGTAGTTGGATCATTCGGTGCACTGTCGAACTCATCATCTATTCCGTCGTTATCACTATCTGTTCCACTTCCTGAGTTTGGATCCGATGGATCTGCGTCCACTGAATCGTCTACTCCATCGTTATCTGCATCTACTCCAGATGTAGTCGAATCAGTAGGATCACTATCAACCGCGTCATCTACTCCATCACCATCT
>JAQYWA010000129.1 GCA_030145265.1 Desulfuromonas sp.
TTATCCTCCGCTTGATTCCCGCAACAAAACAGCATAATATTAGGTAATTTTCGCTACTTGTCATTCACCAATGAAAGGGTGGCTGGTTCATGTTGGAAATCTTTCAAAAAGGCGGACCTCTGATGTACCCGATCCTGCTCTGCTCGGTTATGGCCCTGGCCATTTTCCTCGAGCGGATATGGACGTTTTATCGCATCCGCCGCGGGACGGACCGCCTGGTGCGTGAGGTGGAAAACCTTGCGGGTAATCACCACATCGACGAAGCCCTGGTGGTCTGTCAGCGCGACGGGTCGCCTCTGGCCCGGATTTTTATTGCCGCTCTGCGCTCAACAGGACGCTCCAGGGACCACCTGAAAACCGTGGTCGAAGAAGTTGGCAGCAGGGAAACAGCGCCCCTCGAGAAGTATCTCGGCCTGATGGGGACGATCGCCACTATTTCGCCACTCCTGGGTCTGTTGGGGACTGTGCTCGGTATGATCCAGGCGTTCACCGTCATCGCGACCCTTGGTGCCGGAACTCCCGCCACGCTCGGCGGCGGCATCTCCCAGGCGCTGATCACTACGGCGGCCGGTCTGGCGGTCGCTATTCCGACGATTTTGCTGCACAAATATCTTTCCAGCCGGGTCGACCGGATTGCCCTCGACCTCGAGGAATACTCACTGCGCATGGTCGATCTTCTCGGGAGTTGAAGCATGGGTTTCCAGCGCAAACGGCGTGATGAGCCGAAAGTCGACATGACCCCGATGGTTGACGTGGTCTTTCTACTGTTGATTTTCTTCATGATTTCAACAACGTTTATCGAAACTCCCGGACTTTCCATCAAACTTCCCGAGGCCTCTACCCATGTGGCAGAAAAGGCCCCTGAAGAACTTAAAATCTATCTGTCCCAAAAAGGCGAGATTTTCCTGGGTGAAACGGAACTGACTACAGAGGCGTTGAAACGGCACTTGGGAGGGTACGGAAGCCGTGCCGGCAACACGACATTTCTGCTGTTGGCTGATAAGGAGGCCCGGCATGGTCAGGTCGTTGAGCTGATGGATATGGCCAAAGTCGCCGGTTTTTCCAAGTTGGCCATTGCCACCGAACAAAGGAACAAGCAATGATTGCAGGAGCAGCCATCGGTGTCGATCTTGGCGGCACCAATTGCCGGGCGGCCTTGGTGGCTTCGGCTGGACGGATAGGCGGGGTGCTCAGGATGCCGACTCGGATGGCGGACGGGTACAACGCTTTGCTGGCCAACCTTGCCGGACTCTGTGGGCAGCTGCTGGATGATTCGCTTACCCGCGGTCTGCGGGTTTCTGCTGTTGTTATGGGCGCTCCCGGCATCATTACTCAGGACGGCCGGGTTCTGGTTTCACCGAATCTCTCTGAACTCAACGGAAAGGCTCTGGCGACCGATCTCGGCAACCAGCTGAACCTGCCGACGCGGGTCATTAATGACGCTAACGCGATCGGCTGGGGGGAGGCGCTGTTCGGAGCCGGACGGAATTTTTCTTCATTTTTGACCGTAACTCTTGGAACCGGGGTCGGCGGCGCCCTGGTGCTGGATCGACGGATCTGGACTGGTGCGGATGGTGCGGCCGGCGAGATCGGGCATCTGACGGTGACCCCGGATGGTCGTCCCTGTGGTTGTGGAAGCCGGGGGTGCCTGGAGCAATACGCGTCGGCCAGCGGCATTGTGCTGGGTGTTCGCGAACGTCTGGCGACCGGTCAAAAGAGCCTGCTGGCTGAGGTGGACGGGGCTGACCTGACCAGTTTTAAGGTGGCCGAGGCGGCCCGGCGCGGCGATTCGCTGGCACTGGCCGTGTTCGAAGAGGCGGGTCGCGCCCTTGGCCTGGCGCTGGCCGGGGTGGCGAATTTGCTCAATCTCGACGGAGTTGTAGTCACCGGCGGTGCGAGTGAAAGCTTCGACCTGATGCTGCCGATGGTGAAAGAGGAGATTCGCCAACGGGCCTTTGAGGTGCCGGGTAAGCGCCTGCGGATTGTTCGCGGCGAACTCGGTGACGATGCCGGTATCCTGGGGGCGGCCGGCATGGCCTTGCAGTGACGTGTCGTTTGATCCGTTTTAATTTGTAAGGAGATAGCCGTCGGTTCCCTCAACTTGGTTGATCTCGGCGGTGAACTGATTGGTACCGCTGGAGATCTCGGGATCATGGTCGGACGCTAGTTTTTTCTTGACGTGTCAGGGGCTGCTGGCTACGCTGCAGGTGGTACTTCCAGTCTTAATACGTTGTTACTTCGGGGGATAGGGAATGAGTTTAGGAAACACGGTGACGCGCATTGACCGTAGCTGGTTGTTTGGCCTCAGCGGCCTTTGTCTTGGGATCAGCGCCCCTGTCGGCTGGCAGGTGTTGCGCCTGCTGTTATTCTGGCAGGAAGGGCAGGGACTCTGGGCGCAGGTGGAGGGCGACATCCTCCGTTCCAGCGAAAGCCTGGCCTTGTTCCTGTACATGGGCGCGGGCACTGCCGTGGTTCTTGGAGTCACGGGATTTCTGATTGGTCGCGGTGCGCAGCAGGTTCTCGAACGGGCCCATAGCCTCGATCAGCTCAACCGGACTGTGGCTGAGCAGAAAGAGACCTTCGAACGCCGGTTTCGAGATCTTAACAAGAGCATCAAAGACTTTCATTCGATCAATACCCATATTCAGAAGTCGGTCAATTCCGATGAGATTCTGCGTCTGGCCGCCAACGGTCTGCACGAAATTCTCGGTTATGACCGCGTCAATGTCCTGATGGTCACGCCCGACCGCGATGGGCTTGATTTTCTGGCCAGCCGCGGCTGTGGCGTTGATACGGTTCCCGGGGTCAGACTCCCATTGGATGCAAGCGCCGGAGCCCTGTATAAGGTGGTTGTTGAAAAGCGGATAATTCTCATTGACGACATCAGCCAGATGTCCGACGATTTTCACCTCAAGCCCCCTTATTCCGAAATTACCCAGTTGCGGTCGAAAAATTTCATCCTCTGTCCGATCATTGTGCGCGATGAGGTCGCTGGTTTTTTTGCCGTTGACAATAAAGTTAAACGAAAGCAACTGGATGACACCGACGTCGACACGGTAAAATTATTTGCCGACCAGGTGGGGGCGTCGTTGAACAAGCTCAACCTGCTCGAGGCCGTCGAGAGCCTGACCGGTGAACTCGATCACACCTTTACCGAATTCGGCAAAAATCGTTCGGAACATTCGCGACTCGATGCCTCCCTCAAAGAGGCCACCGAGTCGACCACCGAAGCGATCGTCGATATTTCCAGTGCCGCGGATGTCGTACGTGAGGCCGTCGATGCGACCCGGTCTGCAGCTGGAGAGATTTCCGTGTCCATTGATCAGGTCTCATCTAACCTGGTACAGCTTTCCGATTTCATGGAAAACTCCATCTCGGCCATGACCGAGATTTCTGTCACGATTAAATCGGTTGAAGAGAGCGGTGCCCGTTCCCACGAAATGTCGGAAACCGTCAGAACCAAAGCCGAAAGCGGCGTACAAGCGGTTGCCGGGGTTATTTCGGGTCTGCAGGGGATTTCCAAAGCCGTCGAAGAAGCGGTCAAGGCCATCGAGCGCCTGTCCCAGAAGGGCGAGGAAATCAATACCATTACCACGGTGATTTCCGAGGTGACTCAGAAGACCAACCTGCTCGCTCTCAATGCCGCCATTATCGCTGCGCAGGCCGGCGAACACGGCCGCGCATTCGGCGTCGTTGCCGATGAGGTGCGTCACCTGTCGCAGGAGACCGCCCAGTCGACTGGCTCCATCACCCGGATTATCGAAGAGTTGCAGGAATGCACCCGCGAGTCAGTGGCGCACATCACCAAAACCCGCACGTTGGTTCAGGAAGGGATGGGGCTGGGCGGCGGCATGGAGCAGTCGCTCGGACAGATCTTGTCGAGCGCCGACACGGCGATGGAGATGACCCACGATATCCGTAGCGCCACCCAGGAAGTCGCCCGCAGCGTCGAGTCGGTCACTTCGTCGATTGAAAAAGTTGGCGAAATGTCCAGCCACATTACGACCGCGTCGTCCGAACAGGCCGACGTGACACGCAACATCGTGCAGTCGATTGATGAAGTCAAGAACATGGCTGACGACATGGCTCTGGCCACCGAACGGCAGAAACGCAACACCCTGAGCATCGAGACGGCGGTGACCTCGGTCAGCAGTATGATCAAGCGGATTTTTGATGAAATGGAACAGCGACGCGAAGCCAGCAATAAGGTTATTGAGGACTTGCGCAGGTTGAAGGGCTGATGGCGTCGCAAAAAGTCCGCCCTACGGCGTTACGGCGCTTTTTCAGGACCTAGACCTACCTGATGTAGGCCTTCGCCCCTGAAAAATCACCAGGCCTTGTAGGTCGAAATTTTTACTTAGCCATCTTAAGACTTTTTGCGAAAGCATCAAAGGGCTGATAGATTCAGAATACAGGTAATGATTCCGGGGGCGCTTCAGGCGCCCCTAATCTTTTTCAAGATGGCAGGCCTGCCGTCCCGGGCATTCGAGTCGCTGGCAGGGTTCGATGTGGATGGTGACATCCGAACCGAGGATCTCCCGCTCAATCTTCTTCTCCAGGTCGTCAGCGATGTCATGGGCCTCTTTTATCGTCAGGTGCTTGCAGACGGTCAAGTGGAAATCCATGATTTTCTGGGACCCGGCTCGTCGTGTACGCAGGTTGTGATAGCCGATCAGATCACCCCGGTGGGTTTCGATCAGGCTGGTTATCTCCTGCTTAATCCCTTCGGGCAGTTCTTCGTCGAGTACATCCCTTAATCCATGTCTAAGCAGCTTGAAGGCTTCGTAGATGATGTAGAGGCCAACCAGGATCGACAGGGCCGGATCGATCCAGGGCAGGTTGAGAAATGAGATGAGCACCAGGCCGGCCAGCAGGACCAGGTTGGTGTAGACGTCCATGGCGAAATGAAGAGAGTCTGCCTGCAGCGCCGAAGAGTCGGTTGCTTTGCCGACTTTGCGCAGGTGGCGGGCGATGGCCCAGGAGGCCGCGGTGCTGAAGAGCAGCACGGCCATCCCGCCGCCAAGGTGCGACAGTTCGACGCCGTCAAGCAGGCGCCGGATTGATTCGAAAATGATCCATGAGCCGGAGAGGGTGATGACAATCGACTGGACCAGGGTGGCGACGGTCTCGTATTTGCCGTGTCCGAAAGGATGGGATTGGTCTGCCGGTTGATCGGCCTGGCGGATAGCCAGATAGTTGACGCCTGACATGAGAATGTCGAGCAGGGAGTCGACCGCCGAGGAGATGACCGCCATCGAGCCGGTGGTCAGGCCCGTGATCAGCTTGAGAATGGCCAGGCCGCTGGCGGTGGCGATCGAAGCGCGGGCGGCCCTGAGTTTCGTGTTGGCGTGTGGCATTGGATCAGTCTCCAGCGGTGGCCGGATGAATCAGCTTTTTAGCGAACAGTCGGCGTCCCATTTGAAATACCCATCATTTTCGATGGCATGGAATGTGTCAATGCGACTCTGGTAATAGTCGAGATCGGCGCAGCTGATCTGCACCTCTTCCAGCTGCTGTTCGGAGATCAATTTCAGGTTGCGGCAGTAGTCGTAAAAGGCCAATACCCCTTCGAGGATGGAGGTCAACTCGGCCAGGTTCGGTTCCATGTTCTTGATGATGTACCAGTTTCCGCCAAACTGGCGGATGAGCTGCGGGGTAATGTCAAACAGGTTCACCTGGCGGTCAGGGATGAGGAACTCATGCAGAAAATAGTTGACCCCGTAACAGAGGCGGCTGGCCTCTTCGGCGGTGAGTTCGTGGTGGTTGATCAAGTGCAGGTAGCACTCCTTCACAAGCCGACCGCACAGGCCGTCGGCGCGGATTTCGTCGTCGAGGGAGCGGATGTCGTAATTTGTCTTTTCGAAAATATCCTGCTGCGAAATATCGGCTGAACTCATGTTACCTCCTGACAAGGCGCTTTATTAGCATTCCTGCCTGAGTCGGTCAAGGTTTTTGCTCGTTTCCGAGTCTTTGTGGTCCGGGAAAATGTTTACATGCCCCCGGGGGGTCTGTTAACATGAGTGGAATTAATCTAGAGTCCGCCAACAAGGCGTTCGACCATACTTGTCAGTGCGCGGAACCCCCGCATTTAAAGATAGATACGAGGTTTTTATCAGCATGTCCGGCACCACCCCAATGATGCGCCAGTACCTGGAGATCAAGGAGCAGTATCCCGACGCCATCCTGTTCTTCCGTCTCGGCGATTTTTACGAAATGTTTCTGGA
>JAQYWA010000587.1 GCA_030145265.1 Desulfuromonas sp.
ACCGGCGCAGTCGATGGTGGCGAAGGTCACTCCGGCATGACAGGCATCACAGGTCTGAGCAGCAAACGCAGGATCCTGGTGATGCATGGTCACCGAACCGTCGCGAGCTTTGCCCTGATGGCAGGTAGCGCAATCAAGACCGCCGCCCACAGCGTCAATCCCCTGGTGACAGGAGCCGCAGAGGTTGTTAACCGCCGGGTCTGTCGCGTGGTGCATGTCCGACGAGCCGTTTTTCACCGACTGGACGGCATGACAGCTGTCACAGGCGCCTGCCACAGTGGCGGCAACAGCCCCGGTGTGGCAGGTAGAACAATTATAACTATTATTGAGCTGGTAGGTTTCGGTAACGTGATGCATCGCACCGCCGCCATCGCGAGCTTTACCCGCATGACAGGTGGCGCAATCAAGACCGCCGGCTACCTGCTCGATGCCCTGGTGGCAGGAACCGCACAGGTCATTTACGGCCGGATCCGTCGCATGGTGCATGACCGACGACCCGTCTTTAGTCTTGGTAGCGTGGCAAGCCGCGCAATCGAGAGCCGCCGTATCGATCCCCTTATGGCAATCGACGCAAGCCCCGGAGGTGGCCAGGAGGGTTTCATGGTGCATGGCTGGTGTACCGTTAATCGCAGCCGGCTGGCCGCCGTGGCACATTGCGCAGTCGAGGCCGCCAGCGACATCGCCGATGCCGACATGGCAGCCGGCACAGTTACCGGAAGTCGCCGTAGCAGTCTCATGATGGAAGGCCGGGATCGGCTGCTGGTTGACCGTTGTGGTATGGCAGGTTTCGCACTCAGCCGCCGAGGGTTTCAGAATGACATAGGCGTTGTTAACAAAACCTATGAAATGGCAATCCAGGCAGCCCATGCCCCAGGTATTTTTGGTGACGTCCAGGTGGTGAATGTTGCTATCGGCAAACGAGTGACAGCTGTTGCAGCTGCGATTGTTGGTATCGGCCAGCCGGTGATGACGGCCTGCGGCTGTAACATCGGTGCCCCACTCGGTATGACAGCAGGTACAGCCAGCTACATCAACAATACCGGTGTGACATTCGGCGCAGTTACCTGAAGTGACGGGAGCGGTGCCATGATGTTGTGCCAGAGCACTGCCCGTGGTCCAGCTGCCGGCCGTGTGGCAGCTTTCGCAGCCGGAGGTTTCGACGATGCTGGTATGACAGGTGTTGCAACTAACCGCGACCGTCGGGTCGCTCAGCAGGTTGTGATGATCGCTGAGGACATCGGTAGTCCAGGTTCTG
>JAQYWA010000588.1 GCA_030145265.1 Desulfuromonas sp.
TGGCCCGGTTCGGTAGTCGGAGCAGCAAGTCCAGCCAGGCCATCGGCTATGGCAAGGGGGCGATGCTGTTTCACATGCTGAGAAAAAATATCGGCGAAACGCCCTTTTGGGAAGGATTGCGCAAAGTGGCAGAGCAGAAGATGTTCCGGCAGGCCTCGTGGAGCGATTTCCGCCAGGCCTTCGAGTCGACATCCAGTGCTGACCTGAAACTCTTCTTCAAGCAATGGGTCGAACAGTCCGGGGCTCCGATGCTGGAACTGTCTGATGTCTCTGCTTCTGAAAAAAATGGCCAATGGCAGGTTGCCGGAAACATCCTCCAACGAGGCAATCCCTATGATCTGGCGGTGCCTGTGCGGATTGAGGGCGTGACCGATTCTGTTGACCATATCATCGAAAGTTCAGCGGCGAAGACTTCCTTTGCCTACCCCCTTCCCTGGCCGCCCATGCGGCTGCTGGTCGATCCCGATGTCGACCTCTTTCGCAGGCTGGCGCCCGAAGAGATCCCGGCAACGGTCAACGGCATCCGAGGGTCCGACAATTTGTTGGTTATCGTCGCCGACAGCCTCGAAGAATCGATCCGTCAGGCGGCACTGACCCTTGTCGTAGCGTTTCACCAGGAGCAGGCCCGGGTCGTTGCTGAATCTGCAGTCACCGATGAACAACTTAAAAATCATGACCTGCTCTTCATCGGCCTGCCGTCCCGAACGCATATACGTATCGTCTTACCTGATGGGTTGACGATCAATAATCCGAACTTTTTTGTGGCCGGCGACAGCTTCAATGGTTCATCCGCCGACCTGTTTGCCGCCCTGCCCCATCCGACTCAGAGCGACCTGAACTGTGCCCTGTTTCTGCCCGGCTCGGCTGAATCCGCAAAAATTGCCGCCCGCAAAATCCCTCATTACGGCAAATACAGCTATCTGGTGTTTGAACAGGGGAACAACCGGGTCAAGGGAACCTGGCTTCCCTCCGTGTCGGCGGTAAGCCATGAATTCATTCCGGAGTCACGCCATGACTAAACGTATCTTCTGGATTTTGTTCTCGATTCTACTGACATGGAACGCAACGGCCCTTGGGCACCCGCACATCCTGCGACTGTCGGACCGGTCGGCAATCAGCTTCGAGGAGATGATCAAAGATCTGAAGGATGCCAAGGTGGTGTTCGTGGGCGAACTTCACAACCACGATGGGCATCACCAGGCCCAGTTGGCCGTCCTCGATGCCTTGCGCAAAACCGGAACCGAGCTGTCGAT
>JAQYWA010000130.1 GCA_030145265.1 Desulfuromonas sp.
CAGTAGCGGGAAAAGGGACGGACTTCCATGCGGCGCTCGTCAATTTCTTCCTCGCAGCGGACGCAGACGCCGTACACGTCTTGGGCCAGGCGGTCGAGGGCGGCGTCGATGTCGCGGATTTTCTGGCGCTGGGTTTCGCTCAGGTTGAGCAACACATCCCGACTGTAGGTGTTGGCTGACATGTCACCAATGTCGGGGACGCCGTCCTGGCCCATTTCGCGGGCGGCGGCAGAGACGTTCTGGACCTCTTTCATGACGTCCCGGCGCATTTTCAGCAGGCGTTCCTTGGCTTGTTTCAGTTGTGCTTCATCCATTCAATTTACTCCTGGGGCCCTCACTCATTAACGGTTGTGGTAGGGCTCGTTGCGTATGATGGTGAATCCCCGGTAAAGCTGTTCCAGAAAAAAAAGTCGGGCCATCTGGTGAGTAAAGGTCATTGCTGACAGGGACAGGATCAAGTTTCCCCGTTGTCTGACCTTGTCGCTCAGTCCGTATGCCCCCCCTATGACCGCTACCAGCTCCGACGTCCCTTGAACCATGTGTCGATCGAGCAGGTCGGCTAGCCTCTCAGAGGTCAGCCCGGTCCCCTGTTCGTCGAGGACGATGACAAAGGCATCTGACGAAATTTTAGCGAGGATTTTCTCCCCTTCGAGATCCCGGATGACCCGGGCATCGGCTTTTTTGCCGCCGGCTTTTTCTTCCTTGAGTTCGAGGCAGGAAAAGGGGAGGTAGCGTTTCAGCCGGTTGCTGTATTCATTGGTGCCCTCACGCAGAAACGGCTCGGAGAGCTTGCCGACGCAGATCAGCCTGAGCTTCACTGGGCCGAGGGTTTCCGGTCCCAGTGGAATTCCTCGGGAATGGTGATTTCGGCCGCTTCGCTCCAGAGGCCATCGAGATCGTAGAAGTCGCGAATTGTTTCTTGGAATATGTGGACCATGACGTCGCCGTAGTCGAGCAGGATCCAGCGTCCTTCGTTCATTCCTTCGACTGCCAGCGGCAAGGTTTCGTGGTCGTTCTTCAGCCCCAGTCGGATCGATTCGGCGATCGCCTGAACCTGGCGGTCGGAACGGCCGTTGGCGATCAGCAGGTAGTCGGTCAGCGTCGAGAGTCCTTTGACTTCGAGAATGCGGACGTTGTAGGCCTTTTTGTCAAGTGCGTAGGCGGCGCAGAGAATAGCACGATCTTTTGACTGCAAAGTGGTTAAACCCTTTCCTTGTTACGGTACAAGCCGTGGCGTTCAATATAATTGCAAACAGCAGATGGAACCAGGTAGCGTGGCGAGCGTCCCTTGACGACCAGCTGGCGGATGCGGGTGGACGAGATGTCCAGAAAAGTTTCCTCGACAAAAAACACAGCAGTTCCGCTCTGGTGACGCAAGGTTTTAGAAGCGCAATTATAACAGAACTCTTTCATGATCGCAATGGGGAGGAGGTCCTTTGGATCGTTCACGACGACCCCCGGTCTGGCCGCCACGACAATGTTGCAAAGCTCGAAAAGGCGCCGGTAGTCTTTCCATGAGTGGAGGTCGCGGAAGGAGTCCATGCCGATGATGAAATAAAACTCGTCGGCGGGACGTTCGCGGTGCAGGGCTTCGAGGGTGTGGACGGAAAAGCTCTTGCCCGCACGCCGGTTTTCGATGTCGGAAACGGCGAAACTGGAGTTCCCGGCGATGGCGGCTTCGACCATGGCCAGTCGATGGGCAAAGGGGATGTCCTCGGCCACTGTTTTGTGGGGCGGCACGGCGGCCGGAATGAACAACACCTGGTCGAGGGCGCAGGCCTCCCGAACTTCCTCGGCAATGCGGAGGTGAGCCAGGTGAATCGGATTGAAGGTGCCGCCGAGGATGCCGAGTTTCATAAGCCGTGAGGGGTGAAGGGTGAGGTGTGAGGGGTGGGAAGGCATTTCGCCTCACTCCTCACACCTCACTGATTCATTGTCTTATCTGCCCATCGCCGAGGACGATGAACTTGCGGGTGGTCAGATCCTCGAGCCCCATCGGGCCGAAGGAGTGCAGTTTGGTGGTCGAAATACCGATTTCGGCGCCAAGCCCGAGTTGGTTGCCGTCGGAGAAGCGGGTCGAGGCGTTGACCATCACCACGCTCGAGTTGATTTCCCGCAGAAATCGTTGAGCGTGGGCGTAGTCGCTAGTGATGATGATTTCGGTATGCAGGGAACCATAGCGGTTGATGTGGTCGGTTGCATCGCTCTGGTTGTCGACCACTTTGACCGCGAGGATCAGGTCGAGGTACTCGGCATGCCAGTCTTCTTCGCTGGCCGCTTTAACCTCGGGGGCGAATTCGCGGGTCACCTCGCAGCCGCGGATTTCCACCCCGGCCTGGCGCATGGCGGCGACGATGCGGGGGACGAAGGTTTCCGCCACGTCTTTGTGGATCAGCAGGGTTTCCATGGCGTTGCAGACGCCGGGGCGCTGCGTCTTGGCGTTGAGGCAGATGCGCTCGGCCATCTCGAAGTCGGCGCTGGCGTCGACGAACGCGTGGCAGACCCCCTTGTAGTGTTTGATGACCGGAATGCGGGAGTTTTCGCTGACGAAGCGGATCAGTCCTTCGCCGCCGCGGGGGATGATCAGGTCGATTTCGTCTTCGAGTTTAAGCAGTTCGAGGACCGCGCTGCGGTCGGTGGTGGCGACCACCTGCAAGGCGGCTGCCGGCAGGCTCATCCTGGTCAGGGCTTGCTTGAGAACATTGCCGATCGCCGAGTTGGAGTGAATGGCTTCCGAGCCGCCGCGCAGGATCACGGCGTTGCCGCTCTTGAGGCAGAGTCCGGCAGCATCGGCGGTGACGTTGGGGCGCGATTCGAAGATGATGCCGATGACCCCCAGGGGGATGCGCATACGGCCGACCTGGATGCCGTTGGGGCGGCGCCACATTCCGGTGACTTCGCCGACCGGGTCGGGGAGGGCGGCAACTTCCCGCAGGCCGTCGGCCATCGCTTTGATGCGGTCGTCGTTAAGCACCAGCCGGTCGATCATGGCCGGGGCCAGACCCCGTTCGCGGGCTGCCGCCAGGTCGAGTTCGTTGGCTTCGATCAGTTCCGGAGCGCTTTGCTCCAGATCCGCGGCCATGCGCAGCAGCAGGTCGTTCTTGACGGCGGAAGAGAGGTTGGCCATGACGCGGCCGGCCTGTTTGGCTTCCTGGGCCAGGTTCAACATGTCGTTGCTTATGCTCATCGCGGTCTCCTCGATGGTGGTGTGGGCGACGGCCCGTAGGCGGTCTCTTGGTTCGGGTGGTTTATTCCGCTTCGGTTTCTTTGGCGCGGTTTTTCAGCACCAGGTTGTCCCGGTGAATGATCTCGTCGCCATATTTATAGCCGAGGATCCCTTCGATTTCAGAGGATTTCTTGCCCATAATGCGGAGCAGTTCGGCTAGTGAATAGTTAATCACGCCTTTGGCGAACTCTTCGCCGTCGAGGCTGCAGAGGCGCACGGCGTCGCCTCGGTCGAACCCGCCATCAACCCCCTCGATGCCGGAGGGAAGCAGGCTTTTGCCATTTTTGGTGAGGGCGGTCACCGCGCCATCATCGATGAAAAGTTTGCCGCGGGGTTTCTTGGTGAAGGCGATCCAGTGTTTTTTCGCCGCCATCCGGTTGCGGGCCGGCAGAAAGTAGGTGCCCAGATCCTCGCCGTCAAGCAGGCGGGGGAGCAGGCCCGGTTTGCGGCCGTTGATGATGACGGTGCCGACGCCGTACAGCGAGGCCCGTTTGGCGGCCCTGATCTTGGTCGTCATGCCGCCGGTGCCGATGTCGCTGCCACTGTCGCCGGCAACTGCCTCGATCTCCGCGGAAATGCGCGGCACTTCATGGATCAGCCGGGCCTCGGGATTGTCCCGGGGGTCGGAGTCGTAGAGGCCGTCGACGTCTGAGAGGATGACCAGCAGGTTGGCTTCGAGCAGGTTGGTGACCATGGCCGACAGGTTGTCGTTGTCGCCGAAACGGATTTCATCGACCACCACCGTATCGTTTTCGTTGATGATCGGGATGATTCCGTAGTCGAGCAGGGTCATCAGGGTGTTGCGGGCGTTCAGATAGCGCCGGCGGTTTGCCAGGTCGTCGCGGGTCAGCAGGACCTGGGCGACCTTGCGGTCGTGAGCGCGGAAGGCGTCTTCGTAGATGCTGATAATTCGGCTCTGGCCGATGGCGGCGGCGGCCTGTTTCAGCGGGATGGTGCGCGGTCGGCCGACGATGCCGAGATCGCCTTTGCCGGCGGCTACGGCCCCGGAAGAGACCAGTACGACTTCATAGCCTCGCTTCAGCAGGCTTTCGACATCTCGGGTCAGTTGGGCAATGGCGGCGGTGTTGAGTCCGTTGCAGTCAGAAATGACGCCGCTGCCGACCTTGACCACGATCCGTTTTACATGAGAGAAGAGGTTGCTTCGCATGGATAGAGCAATCTGCTGGTGTCTGGGGTTGTGGAAGTCCCGGAAAAGCCGGGTAATCTTACCCTCGTGCCGAAGTTGATGTCAAGGCAGCACCGGGGGGATCTCGGGTTTCGACGCTTGCCGCAGGCGTTCCAGTTCGAGGCCGATGGCTTCGACCAGCGGTCGGGTTCCTTCGCCAGTGGCCGCGGAAATGCAGAAAACCTGGTAGCCGCGCTGCTCGAAGTAGGGGATCAGCTCCTGCTGCTGCTCACGCACCTCGGTGATGTCCTGCTTAGTCAGCACCACGAACTGAAGCTTGGCCAGCATCTCCGGGTCGTGCTGCTCAAGTTCACGGTTGATGGTTTCAAAATTCTCGATCGGGTCGCCTTCCTGCATCGATGAAATGTCAACCAGGTGCAGAAACAGGTTGGTGCGTTCGACGTGGCGCAGGAAGCGGGTGCCGAGTCCGTGCCCCTCGCTGGCCCCCTTGATCAGCCCGGGGATGTCGGCCATGACAAACGATTTGTAGCCGCCGTAGGCGACCACGCCAAGGTTGGGCACCAGGGTGGTAAAGGGATAGTCGGCGATTTTCGGCCGGGCCGCGGAGACCGTCGAGATCAGGGTCGACTTGCCGGCGTTGGGCATGCCGACCAGGCCGACGTCGGCAAGCAGCTTGAGCTGCAGGCGCAAGGTCCGTTCCTCGCCCGGCATGCCGGGCTGGGTGTGGCGAGGAGCCCGGTTGGTGCTGGTGACGAAGCGGGCGTTGCCGCGGCCGCCCATGCCCCCCTTGAGCAGCAGGATTTCCTGGTCTGCTACGGTCAGGTCGGCCAGCAGTTCGCCGCTGTCGTCGTCGTAGATCAGGGTGCCGGGAGGGACGTTGATGTGCAGGGATTCGCCCCCCTTGCCGTGGCGGTTCTTGCCCATGCCGTGGGCGCCCCGCTCGGCTTTGTAGTGCACTTTGTAGCGTAAGTCGAGGAGGGTCGACAGGCCGCTGTCGACACGGAACCAGACACCGCCGCCGTTGCCGCCGTCGCCGCCATCCGGACCGCCTAAAGGAATAAACTTTTCGCGGCGGAAGGAGAGGCAGCCGCGGCCGCCGTCGCCGGACTTGACATGGATTTTTACTTCATCGACGAATTTCATGTTCTGTTCTGCCTGGCCATAGCCGGTGATAAGAAAAAAAGCCCGAAGTTCTGTTGGCGAACCTCGGGCTTCAAGTTTTTCGGCGTTTCCGCCGGCGGGGCTTTACTCAGCAGTGTAAACGCTGATTTTCTGGCGCAGTTTGTCCTTGCGCTCAAACTTGACCACGCCGTCGATCAGTGCGAACAGGGTGTAGTCCTTGCCGCAGCCGACGTTATTGCCAGGATGGAAGGTAGTGCCGCGCTGGCGAACCAGAATTGATCCCGCGGTGACCTGCTGTCCACCAAACCGCTTTACACCCAGTCGTTTACCTGCGCTGTCGCGGCCGTTTCTGGAGCTGCCGACGCCCTTTTTGTGTGCCATGGGTAAGCCTCCTTAAGCCTCGATGCCTGTGATCTTCAGGCGGGTGATCGGTTGACGATGTCCATAGGCCTTGCGATAGGTCTTGCGCCGCTTGGAATGGAAGACCAGGATTTTCTTGTCCTTGCCTTGCTCAACAATCAGGGCTTTCACCATCGCTCCGGGCAATAGAGGTGTTCCGATTTTAACCTCTTCTCCGCCGACCATGAGGACCTCGCTCAGCTCGATGGTTGTGCCCACCTCGCCTTCGATTTTCTCGACCTTTAGCAGGTCTCCTTCGGAAACTTTGTACTGTTTTCCTCCGGTC
>JAQYWA010000589.1 GCA_030145265.1 Desulfuromonas sp.
GCGCTTGGCCGACGGCATCGTCCGGGTCGAGGTGATCGACGGCGAGAGCCTGCTCTTTTCCGAACAGCATGCCTGTGTCGAATGCGGCGTCTCCTATCCGGAGATCGCTCCGCGGATGTTCTCCTTCAATAATCCCTACGGCGCCTGTCCCGACTGCAGCGGGCTAGGCACACGCATGTACTTCGATCCTGAAGAGGTGGTGCCCAACCCCTCCCTCTCCCTGCGCGAAGGGGCCATCGCCCCCTGGGAAACCCGCGGCGGCGGCGGCTATTATTTCCAGCTGATCGAGGCTCTGTCCGATCACTATCAGTTCGACATCAACCAGTCCTTCGAGAAACTCCCCGAACGGGTGCGCAACACCATTCTGCACGGCTCGGGCGCCGAACAGGTACGCTTCTATTTTGACCAGGGTGGTCGGCGGCAGTTCTACCACAAGACCTTCGAGGGGGTGATTCCCAATCTTGAGCGGCGCTACCACGAGACCGATTCGGAAGGGGTGCGTGAGAACCTCGGTCGGTTCATGAACGTGATGCCCTGCCCCACCTGCGACGGCGCCCGGCTGCGCAAGGAGTCGCTGTTCGTGCGGGTCGGCGGCAAGAACATCTGCGAGGTGACGGCGCTGTCGATCACCGAGGCCGAAACCTTCTTCGCCGAGCTGCAGTTTGAAAAACAGGAGGCGGAAATTGCCCGGCGGATTCTCAAGGAAATCCGCGAGCGGCTCTCCTTCCTCTCCCACGTCGGCCTCGATTATCTATCCCTCGACCGCACCGCGGGGACCCTCTCCGGCGGCGAGGGGCAGCGCATCCGCCTGGCCACCCAGGTCGGATCCAGCTTGGTCGGCGTCCTCTACATCCTCGACGAGCCATCGATCGGCCTGCACCAGCGGGACAACCGGCGGCTGCTGGAAACCCTGAAGAAGCTGCGCGACCTCGGCAACACGGTGCTGGTGGTGGAGCACGACGAGGAAACCATCCTCGAAGCCGACTACGTCATCGACATGGGGCCGGCGGCCGGGGTGCTCGGCGGCGAGGTGGTGGCCCAGGGGACGCCGCAGGAAATTCTCGCCAATCCGGCTTCGCTGACCGGCCGCTACCTGTCCGGCGAGCTGTCCATTCCGCTGCCGGCGAAGCGGCGGCAAAGCGATCGTTTCATTGAGATGAAGGGGGCCCGGGAGAACAACCTCAAGGGGGTGGACGTGAAAATTCCCCTCGGTGTCATGACCTGCTTCACCGGGGTTTCCGGCTCG
>JAQYWA010000131.1 GCA_030145265.1 Desulfuromonas sp.
CTGGCCGACACCACCCTAAAGTTCTTTGTCTACTTCGGCCATGAACGCCTCTGGAACCGCATCCCCTTCGGCCGCGAACAAAAACAGCCGGAATATTTCATCTGAGCCACTGGAGACGAACATGAGCCAACCCATCATCGACATCCCATCACCGCAACAAGAAGCACTGGACATTCTCTGCCGCGGCATCGCCAGCGCGGCCGGACCGGTGGCCCTCGCCTGCTCCTTCAGCGTCGAGGACGTGGTCATCATCAACCTGCTACGTGAAGCCGCCCCGAAAACCAGAATTTTCGCCATCGACACCGGCCGCCTCAACGAAGAGACCTACGAGGTGGCGGAAATCCTCAGCATGCGCTACGGGATCCGCTTCGACTGGCATTTTCCCGAGCGCGCCGCCGTGGAAAAGCTGGAGCGGGAAAAGGGGCTGTTCTCGTTCCGCGAAAGCCTGGAAAACCGTCACGCGTGCTGCCGCATCCGCAAGGTCGAGCCGCTGCAGCGTGCCCTGGCCGGCCTTTCCGGCTGGATCACCGGCCTGCGCCGGGAACAGAGCGTCACCCGCAACGGCCTCAAAACCATTGAAATCGATAAAACCAACGGCGGCATACTCAAGATCAACCCGCTGCTCGACTGGAGCGAGGCGCAGGTGTGGGACTACGCCAACGCCAGGCGCCTGCCGGTCAACCGCCTGCACCAGCAGGACTACCCCTCCATCGGCTGCGCCCCCTGCACCCGGGCCATCCAGCCGGGCGAAGACTCACGAGCCGGGCGCTGGTGGTGGGAAAATCCGGAGCATAAGGAATGCGGGTTGCATCGTCGTTAGGCGACTCGCCTTCACCCCGATCCCGGCGTTGGCTGCGTCGCTCGCAGCCTCGAGGTAGCTCCGCTACGCCTGCGGTGTTCGCTCCTGGCCGCCTTGTCCTCGGGGCGAAAACGAATCGCTGACAAAATTTTGGTCCAGGTTTTTTAAAAACAAAAAGGAAGAGGTTATGAGCGCGAAACTGACCCATCTGCAACAGCTCGAAGCGGAAAGCATTCATATCATCCGCGAGGTCGCGGCCGAGTTCGACAACCCGGCGATGCTCTACTCCGTCGGCAAAGATTCGGCGGTCATGCTGCACCTGGCATGCAAAGCCTTCTACCCGGCCAAACTGCCTTTTCCGCTACTGCATGTCGATACCACCTGGAAGTTTCGGGAGATGATCGAGTTCCGCGACCGCATCGCCAAGGATTACGGTTTCGAGCTGCTGATCCACGTCAACGAAGAAGGCGTACGCGAGGGCATCGGCCCCTTCTCCCACGGCTCGGCGCTGCACACCGACGTAATGAAGACCGAGGGACTCAAGCAGGCGCTGGACAAGTACAAATTCGACGCGGCCTTCGGCGGGGCGCGCCGTGACGAGGAGAAATCCCGCGCCAAGGAGCGCATCTTCTCCTTCCGCACCGCCACCCACCGCTGGGATCCCAAGAGCCAGCGCCCGGAACCGTGGAACATCTACAAAACCCGGGTGCGTCCCGGCGAGAGCATCCGGACTTTTCCCCTGTCGAATTGGACGGAGCTCGATATCTGGCAGTACATCTACCTCGAGCAGATCCCCATCGTGCCGCTCTACTATGCCAAGGAACGCCCGGTGGTGGAGCGCGATGGCATGCTGATCATGGTCGATGATGAGCGGATGGAACTGCGGCCGGACGAGCAGGTGGAAATGAAGTCGGTGCGCTTTCGCACCCTGGGCTGCTATCCCCTCACCGGCGCGGTGGAATCGACGGCCGACACCCTGGCCGAGATCATCCAGGAGATGCTGCTTACCCGCACCTCCGAACGCCAGGGACGACTGATCGACCACGACCAGGCCGGTTCGATGGAGAAGAAAAAACAGGATGGATATTTCTAAAGGCTGTTTTTTCACCGCAAAGACGCAAAGAACGCCAAGTGAAAAGCAACCCTCACAACTAAAACCGGGACAACCGGAAGATCCAAAAGAACAAAGATCCGCAACAAACGCCTTGATTCCTTTGCGATCTTTGCGCCTTTGCGGTGAGAGACTGCTTTCCGTGGCTTATCAACTTCAAAGGATCATATATGGCTCACCAGTCCGAACTCATCGCTGAAGATATTCACGCCTACCTCAAGGCACAGGAAGAAAAGTCGATGCTACGTTTCATTACCTGCGGCAGCGTCGATGACGGCAAGAGCACCCTGATCGGCCGGCTACGGTGGGACTCGAAGATGATCTTCGAAGACCAGCTCGCTGCTCTTGAAGCCGACAGCAAGCGGGTGGGCACACAGGGAGAGAAGATCGACTACGCCTTGCTGCTCGATGGGCTGGAGGCCGAGCGCGAGCAGGGGATCACCATCGACGTGGCCTACCGCTTTTTCTCCACCGACAAGCGCAAGTTCATCGTCGCCGATACCCCCGGCCACGAGCTGTACATCCGCAACATGGTCACCGGGGCCTCCACCGCGCAGGTGGCGATCATCCTCATCGATGCCCGCAAGGGGGTGCTCACCCAGACCCGCCGCCACAGCTACCTGGTGTCGCTGGTGGGCATCCGCAATATCGTGCTGGCGATCAACAAGATGGATCTGGTGGACTACAGCCTTGAACGCTTCGAGACCATCCGCAAGGAATACGAACTCTTTGCACAGGGCCTCGGTTTTGGCCAGATCACCGCCATCCCCATTTCGGCCCTCGAGGGCGACAACATCCTGACCCACAGTGAGCGCACCCCCTGGTACCAGGGGACGACGTTGATGGAGCATCTGGAAACCGTCCAGATCGCCGACGACGCCGGCGAGCGCCCCTTCCGCATGCGGGTGCAGTGGGTCAACCGGCCCAACCTCGACTTTCGCGGCTTCTGCGGCACCATCGCCTCGGGCAGCATCCGCCCCGGCGATCCCAACGCCATCGAGTGGTTCATTTAAAATCAATGCGTTTTTTTCACCGCAAAGGCGCAAAGTAACCGTAAACTTTCCTGTCGTTATGCGGTATTCTTTGCGATCTTTGCGCCTTGAGTGAGCGAAGGGAACGGGCGGTGAGATAATATTTCCAGCAGAATAAGAATTTAAAAAGTTCGAGGAAGGAAAATGACCATGTCCGATAGCACCATCGACTACCAGAAGCTGCGACTCGACGGCATTTACAAGCAGAACGACGCCGGCGACCTGATGCTGCGGATAAAAATACCCGCCGGGGTCCTCTCTGCCGAGCAGGCCCTCAAGATCAGCGATATCTCCGAGCGCTTCTCCAACGGCAACCTGCACCTGACCACCCGCGGCAGCATCGAGCTGCACTGGCTGCGCTACCCGGATCTGGCCACAGTGGCCGCTCAGCTGGCCGCCGTCGGGCTCACCTCCCGCGGCGCCTGCGGCGGTGCGGTACGCGGCATCGCCTGCAGCACCACCTTTGCACCCGGCTTCGAGACAGCCCAGGCACTGGCCCGCCGGCTACACCGCCATTTTGCCGGCAACCCCCATTTCGAGGGGCTGCCAAAAAAATTCAAAATCAGCGTCGACGCCGGCTATCAGAAAGCGCGGCACCTGATTCAGGACGTCGGCTTGGTCCACGTCGGCAGCCAGCGCTACGATGTCTGGATCGCCGGCGGCCTCGGCCGGCAGCCCCAGGCTGGGTTCCTGTTCGAAAAGCAGGTCGCCGAAGAGCGGCTCATCCCGCTGATCGAGGCCATCGTCCGCAGCTACCGCAAACACACCCCGCCGCCGAAGCGGCTCAAGTTTCTGGCCAACCAGCTGGGCGAAGCACGGCTTCGCGAGCTGATCCGCGACGAACAGACCGAAGCGCCGGAGTCCTTCCCCTTCTGTCTTCTGGAGCAGGCCCTGACCCCCAACCCGGCTACAGCAGGGATTGTGGAATTTCCGGTCTTCGCCGGCGAACTGCCGGCCGCCGACCTGCGCGGACTGGCGGCCATCGCCGCCGAGCACAGCGGCGGCTTTCTGGCCATCACCGCCAACCAGAACCTGGCCTTCATCCCCGCCGACAGTCGAGCCCGTCAGACCATCGAAGCAGCCCTGACCACAAGTGGAGTTGAATCGGCGGCCCTTGGTGCCAAAGCGGCCTTCCGCATCTGCCCCGGCAGCCACCTGTGCCGGATGGGGCTGGCACTGACCCGCGACATCACCCGCCAGGTACTGAACGTCCTCGGACCCAAAGGCCAGCAGCTTGACTGGGCCATTTCCGGCTGCCCCAACTCCTGCGCCCAGGTCCAGCTAGCTGACGCCGGCATCCTGGTAACCAAAGCAGTGAAGGCCGCCAACGGCGAACGCCAACCGCGCTTCAGCCTGCTGCGCCGGCAGGGCGAGGATCTGGGCGAAGCCGTTGCCAGCGACCTTTCACTGGACGACCTGCTGCAAACCGTTGCCGGGTTGGGCTAGCCGGTCTAAATTTTACTGTTAGAATGGACAATCCAGACTGTTCATCCCGGAGTACTCACAAGGAGCCCACCATGAGCCGCATCTATACCGACAATTCGCTGTCCATCGGCCGCACCCCCTTGGTGCGCCTGAACCGCTTGGCCCCGTCCGGTGGGGCAACCATCCTCGGCAAGGTCGAGGGGCGCAATCCGGCCTACTCTGTCAAATGCCGCATCGGCGCCTCGATGGTCTGGGATGCCGAGAAGAAAGGGTTGCTCGGACCGGGCACGGAGATTATCGAGCCGACCAGCGGCAACACCGGCATCGCCCTGGCCTTCGTCGCCGCCGCCCGCGGCATCCCGATCACCCTGACCATGCCCGAAACCATGAGTATGGAGCGCCGTAAAGTGCTCAAGGCCTTCGGCGCCAACCTGGTGCTCACCCCCGGGGCCAAGGGGATGGGGGGCGCCATCGCCGAAGCTGAAGCGATTGCCGCCTCCGACCCGAACCGCTACCTGCTGCTGCACCAGTTCAAGAACCAGGCTAACCCGGCCATTCACGAGCAGACCACCGGGCCCGAGATCTGGGACGACACCGACGGGGCGATCGACGTGCTGATTTCCGGGGTCGGCACCGGCGGCACCATCAGCGGCATCTCCAGCTACATCAAGAAGACCCGCGGCAAGCAAATCCTTTCGGTGGCGGTGGAGCCGACTGACTCGCCGGTAATCAGCCAGAAACTGGCCGGCGAAGAGCTCACCCCCGGCCCGCACAAGATTCAGGGGATCGGCGCCGGCTTCATCCCCGACACCCTCGACCTGTCGCTGGTCGACCGGGTCGAACAGGTCAGCAACGACGAATCGATCGAGTTCGCCCGCCGACTGGCCAAGGAAGAAGGGATCCTGGCCGGCATCTCCTGCGGTGCCGCCACCGCCGTCGCGGTGCGACTGGCGGCGCTCCCCGAGTTCAAGGGGAAAATCATCGTGGTCATCCTCCCCGACTCGGGCGAGCGTTACCTCTCCAGTGTTCTTTACGAGGACCTCGCATAACATTAAAAACTTTTGTTGATTTTATCGGTTGACACGAAAAACCACATTCTTTATTGTTTAACTCAACATAGCGTTGGCCACAGCCAGCAGCACTGTCTTTATCAAGAGTGGTGGAGGGAAAGGCCCTGCGAAGCCACAGCAACCGGTCCGCGATAGCGGATGTCAGGTGCTAAATCCTTCTCGTCGTCGCCATCGCGATGCCGGGAGAGATGAGGACGGCGCTTCGATGAACCGCTTTTGCGAATCACCCTCGAAGCCCCTTCTCATCCCCATGCGAAGGGGCTTTTTTGTGCCCCGAACCTGACCGAAAAGGGGGATGACCGTGAACCGAAACGAAACCCAGACCC
Source organism: Desulfuromonas sp. (assembly GCA_030145265.1). Taxonomy (GTDB): domain Bacteria; phylum Desulfobacterota; class Desulfuromonadia; order Desulfuromonadales; family Trichloromonadaceae; genus Trichloromonas. Next base: position 5,763 of record JAQYWA010000131.1, read on the forward strand.
AGGAAACCCGGCTGATGCAGATCGGCGTCGGCCGTGACGAGCAGACCGGCTCGATCAGCTTCCCCATCTACCCCAGCGCCACTTACCGCCACCCGGCGGTGGGTCAGAGCACCGGCTACGATTACACCCGCTCGGGCAACCCGACCCGCCAGATGCTCGAGGAGGGGCTAGCGACCCTCGAAGGGGGAAGTCGTGCCTTCGCCTTCGCGTCAGGGATGGCTGCCCTGACCACCCTCTTTCTACACTTCACTTCCGGGGATCATCTGATCGTCTCCGAGGATCTGTACGGCGGCACCTACCGGGTGCTCGAACAGGTCTTCGGCAAGCTCGGCCTGGCAGTCAGCTACGTCGACACCACCCGGCTCGATGCCATCGAGGCCGCCGTCACCGGGCAGACCCGGGCCGTG
>JAQYWA010000590.1 GCA_030145265.1 Desulfuromonas sp.
GGTCGAGAAGCAGGTCGCCACCCGCCTGGAAAAACTGCTCTGGCAGGTTGACGGGGTCGAATATGTCTATTCCATGTCCCGCCCCGACCTGGCGGTAGTGACGGTCCGCTTTTACGTTGGTGAAGACCGCATCGACTCGCTGGTTAAGCTGCACAACAAGATTTCCACCAACATCGATATGGCGCCGCCGGGGGTGACCGGCTGGGTGATCAAGCCGGTCGAAGTGGATGACGTCCCCATCGTCAATCTCTCCCTCTATTCGGACCGGGTCTCCGACCACCAGCTGCGACGGGTGGCCGAGGAAGTGGTCGACCGCCTGCAGTCGGTTAAAAATACTTCGGTGACCACCGTGATCGGCGGCCGGCCCCGGCAGGTACGGGTCGATCTCGATCCCTCCGCCCTGGCCGCCCGTAATCTCGACATTCTGGAAGTGCGTCGGGCCCTGGCCGGGGCCAACCTGGAGCTGCCGGCCGGCAGTTTCCAGCGGGGCAACGAAGAGCTGCTGGTGCGTGGCGGCAGCTTTTTCCGTTCGGCCCTTGAGGTCGCCGATCTGGTGATCGGTGTGCACAGCGGTCGGCCGGTCTACTTACGGGATGTGGCGCAGGTCGACGACGACATGGCTGAAGCCAGCAGTTATACCCGCTTCCGCTTCGGCCCGGCCGGTGATCCCGCGATGGCCGACAAAGGGGGCGAGTACCAGGCGGTCCACATTGCCGTGGCCAAGAAAAAGGGGACCAACGCCGTAGTGGTCGCCGAAGAAGTGATTGAGGCGGTTCGGCAGATGCAGGGGACCATCGTCCCCGACGACATCCAGGTGCAGGTCACCCGCAACTACGGCGAGACTGCCGATCACAAAGTCAACGAGCTGATTACCCACTTGGTGATCGCGGTGGTCACCGTGCTCGCCCTGGTCTTCTTCGCCCTCGGCTGGCGCGAGGCATTGATCGTGGCGGTGTCGATTCCGATCATCTATTCGCTGACCCTGCTGGTCAACTACTGGTTCGGTTACACCATCAACCGGGTCACCCTCTTCGCCCTGGTGCTGTCGCTGGGGCTGCTGGTCGACGACCCGATCGTCGACGTCGAAAACATCTATCGGTGAGGCGGCGCCTGTTTTCTTGGACACTGATTTGGGGTAAAATCCCTGTGCCCAAGGAGATTGAATATGACAACAAAGAACCAGAACGAAACCGTTTCCGGCCCGTTGGCCGAAGGTCAGCGCTGGAGTGCTGCCCGCAAGCG
>JAQYWA010000591.1 GCA_030145265.1 Desulfuromonas sp.
GAGAAGTCCTCCAACCCGCGCAGGGCCTCGGCACAGTTGTATGGCGGCAAAAGTTCCAAGGTGGCGCGGGCGTCGGGGGCCAGCCCCGGCTGGCGGGGGATGCCAAATTTTTCCTTGAAGCACGAGCGGATGATGCCGACGGCGCGAAAGGTGAATTCCACGAAAACTCCTGATGTAAAAACGGGGTCAGGCAAAGTTGCCTGACCCCGCGATGTTCGTTGGCAGAGGCGGTTTCGCCTCCCACCTCACGCTTTCCCCCTTACAGGGTTACTTTTCGCTGAGGATCCGCACCATCCGCCGCAGCGGTTCGGCGGCGCCCCACAGCAGCTGGTCGCCGCAGGTGAAGGCCGAAAGGTACTGCGGGCCCATCTTCATCTTGCGCACCCGGCCGACCGGGGTTTTGAGGGTGCCGGAGACCGCCGCCGGGGTTAGCTTGGCCAGGCTGTCGGCCTTGGTGTTGGGAACCAGATCGGCCCACTCGTTGTCGTTGGCGATCATCGCTTCGATATCGGCGATCGGCACGTCCTTGTTCAGCTTGATGGTCAGCGCCTGGCTGTGGCAGCGCATGGCGCCGACGCGAACGCAGATGCCGTCGATGGGGATCGGCGTGCTGGTGCCGAGAATCTTGTTGGTTTCGACCAGCCCTTTCCACTCTTCGCGGCTCTGGCCGTCTTCAACTTCGCGATCGATCCAGGGGAGCAGGCTCCCGGCCAGCGGAAAGCCGAATTCCTTGGTCGGCATCGAGCCGTCACGCAGCGTCTCGGTCACCTTCTGGTCGATCTTGAGGATCGCTGAACCGGGATCGGCCAGCTGCTTGTTGACGGTGCCGTGCAGTGCGCCCATCTGCGACAGCAGTTCGCGCATGTTGGGGGCGCCGGCGCCGGAGGCGGCCTGGTAGGTCATCGAGGTCAGCCACTCGACCAGGTTATTGCGAAACAGCCCGCCCAGGGCCATCAGCATCAGGCTGACGGTGCAGTTGCCGCCGATGAAATCCCTCTGGCCCTTGGCCAACGCGGCATCGATGACGCGGCGGTTGATCGGGTCGAGGATGATGACGGCGTCTTTATCCATGCGCAGGGTCGACGCGGCGTCGATCCAGTGGCCATTCCAGCCGGCCTTGCGCAGTGCGGGGTGAACGGCCTTGGTGTAGTCGCCGCCCTGACAGGTGACAATCGCGTCGAGTTTTTTCAGCTCGCCTATGTCATCGGCGTTCTTCAGGATGCCGGCATCCATCGGTGCGGC
>JAQYWA010000592.1 GCA_030145265.1 Desulfuromonas sp.
ACTCTCCGCCCCGTTCTCTGAACGGGGCTTTTGTTTTGCTTCCGTTAACGGCTGAGAGAGCATGGCCCTGCTTTATCACCGTTATTAGATCGGTTCTGAACCGTGACAGTTGCGCACGACGCGATAATCTGTAAGTATTCAGTATCCACATCGTTCTCTGCCTCGGTATCCGGCTTCCGGCCGGCTGAAAGGAAGGTTATATGCGCGTTGAAACCGATCTTAAACTGGGCTTCAAAGATGTGCTGATCCGTCCCAAGCGCTCTACGCTCAAAAGCCGGGCCCAGGTGGAACTGGAGCGCACCTTCACCTTTCTGCACAGCCAGCGGCAATGGAGCGGCATTCCGATCATCGCCGCCAACATGGATACCATCGGTACCTTCGAAGTTGCCGAGGTGCTGGCTTCGCACAATATGCTGTGCGCCATCCATAAACACTACCGCCTTGAGGACTGGGACGCTTTCATCGAGCGGCAGGATGCGAGCATCTTTGAGCGCATCATGGTCAGTACCGGGGTGACGGATGAAGACTTCAGCGGTCTGACGCAGATCCTCTCTCGCCACCCTGAGCTGTTTTTCATCTGCATCGATGTGGCCAACGGCTATGCCGAATCGTTTGTCGAATTTGTCGTCCGGGTGCGTCGCGAGTTTCCGGACAAGGTCATCATCGCCGGCAATGTGGTCACCGGCGAGATGGTGGAAGAGTTGCTCCTTTCCGGGGCCGACATGGTCAAGGTCGGCATCGGTCCCGGCTCGGTCTGCACCACCCGGCTCAAGGCCGGGGTCGGCTACCCGCAACTCTCCGCGGTCATCGAATGTGCCGATGCCGCCCATGGCCTGGGTGGCCGCATTATCTCCGATGGCGGCTGCGGCTGTGCCGGCGACGTGGCCAAGGCGTTTGGCGGCGGTGCCGACTTTGTCATGCTCGGCGGCATGTTGGCCGGTCACGACGAAAGTGGCGGCCAGCTGGTGGAACGCCACGGCCATCATTTCAAGCTCTACTACGGCATGAGCTCCGATACAGCCATGAAGAAGCACGCCGGCATGGTGGCCAACTACCGGGCCTCCGAAGGCAAGACCGTCGAGGTGCCCTATCGCGGTCCCCTCGAGGAGACGGTCAGGGACATCCTCGGTGGCCTCCGTTCGACCTGCACCTACGTCGGGGCCTCGGCGCTCAAGGAATTGACCAAGCGCACGACGTTCATCCGGGTCATGGAACAGGAGAGCCAGCTCTTTTCATAGC
>JAQYWA010000593.1 GCA_030145265.1 Desulfuromonas sp.
GGTGCGTACTGCCCCTGGGCGGTCTTCTTTTTCGGTGATGGCCGTGGCCGAACCGGTTGTTGCCGAAGCTTGTCCCGCACCTCTGGTGGAAAAAATCGATGCCGAGACCCTCGAAGACAACCGGATTCTTTCTGGAGTGGATCAGCATCCGCCGCAAAACGAAGGGCTGACGTTGCTGGCGGACGAGATGGTTTTCGATTTTCCCGTGGTTGAAAACGAAAAAGTCCGTTATTTCATCGATTATTACACCGGTCCCGCCCACAGAACCTTTACCCGTTGGCTGCAGCGTTCGGAGCGCTACATCCCCATCATGCGCAAAATCTTCGAGAAAAAGGGGTTGCCCCAAGACCTGACCTTTCTGGCCATGGTCGAATCGGGATTCAACGACAAAGCCTATAGCTGGGCCCATGCTGTAGGTCCCTGGCAGTTCATTGAAAGCACCGGCAAGGGCTACGGTCTAAGCAACAACTGGTGGCGGGATGAGCGGCGGGATTTTGAGAAATCGACCCGGGCGGCAGCCCGGTTTCTCAGTGATCTGCACAAGCGCTTCGACGGCGACTGGTATCTTGCGGTTGCGGCCTACAACGCTGGCGGCGGCAAGATTTCCCAGGCCATCAAAAAGTACAAAACCCGGGATTTCTGGGAGCTGAGCCGCGGCAAGTACCTGCAAACCGAGACTAAGAACTACCTCCCCAAGCTGTTGGCTGTGCTGACCATTGTCAAGAATCCCGAGAAATACGGCTTTACTGATCTCGACTGCCTGAAGCCCCTCGAATACGATATGGTGACCATCCCAGCCGTTACCGATCTCGAACTGGTGGCCAAGCTGTGCGAGGTGCCCTATGAAGAGATCAAGGCGCTCAACCCTGAGCTCAAGCGTTGGTGCACCCCCCCGGGGCTTGACGAATACCAGTTGCGTATCCCGACCGGTAAAAAGACCCTTTTCGAAGAGCGTTACGCTCAGGTTCCCGCCGGCCAGCGTGCCAATTACAAACGGCACCGGATTGTTCGTGGCGATACCCTGAGGGCGATCGCCAATAAATACAACATCCGTGTCGATGACATCATTGATCTCAACAAGATTCGAAATCCCCGGGCTCTGCGGGTCGGCAGCGACTTGATTCTGCCGTTGCACCAGAGCTACACTCGACTGCCCGTGGATGAGATGCAGGACGACTACATTCGCTCCCGCCGCAAAACCTACAAGGTGCGCAACGGCGATAGTCTGTGGTCGATCTC
>JAQYWA010000594.1 GCA_030145265.1 Desulfuromonas sp.
CCTCCCCTGCAATGCCAGGTGACCAGCAAATTGCCCATCGACCTGCCGCACCCACCCCTTGGCGTTCATTCGGCCATCGAGACCGGGGACCAGGCCGGAGAGCCGGCTGGCCGACGCCGAAAAATCGAGCCGCTGGCTGAGCCGTCCAGCGGCCGACAGGTCAATCCCTTCACCGTGCAGGTCAAGGCGGGAAATATCGACCTCTTCGCCCTGTAGGCGCATATCGACTCCGCCTGCCAGATCCTTGCCGTGCAGGGTGCTCTCAAGAAGTTCGCCGGAAAAATGCATAACAAGAGGATCAGCAGCGGTCTGCAGCAGTTCAGTCCGAAGGTCGACATTGATCCGACCAGGCCACTCGGGAAGCAGCACAGCCAGCTCTAGATTCCGGCCGTACGTGGTGCCGTGCAGGGAAAAACCGTCAAGCCAGCCGATGGTCAGGTCGCCATCGACTTGCCCCCCCAGCAACTCGCCAGCAAGGGAAGTAAGAGCGATTTGCTCCAGGTCGCCGGCAAAAGAAGTCGCCAGCCGCGTTTTCAGCCATCCGTCGACGCGGTTTTCCAGGTCAGCGGCACCCCGATATCCGTCAACATCGCCTTCGGCGTTAGCTTGGCCGAACAACAGAAGCGGAACCCCGGCCAGACTGGAAAGGTCGAGTTGTTCAAACCGGACCGTTGCCTGCCAGGGGAGATCGCTTCTAAGCTGCAGGCTCCCCTGCAGCGACAGCAGGTCGGGATGCCCGGGGAAGCGGAGCTCTCCCTTTGTGACCTGCAGGTTTTCTCCCAACAGCTCAAACCCGGCGGACACATCGAACCACCCTTTCTGCGCATCGTAAAGAAGGGACTCAAACCGGCCGACTGTCACCGGCGAGTCGCTCGCGGCACCGAAGTCGAACTTCAGCGCAGCCCGTTCAACACCGGCAATACTTTCGGCAAGAGCCAGCCCCAGCTCCCCTGCCAGGCGGGAATTCAGCAGATCGGCACTCAATTGAGCAGCGAGAGTTCCTTCGGTCGCGACCAGCTCCAGATCAGAGATCGTCAGAGTGCCCTCGTTCCAGCGAGCTCCGCTTCGCAAAGACTCGCATTGCCAGAGGGTTTGTTCGGAATTGCGGATGGCAAGTCGATCGATTTGCAGGGCGGCGATATCCGCCGACACTTGCAATGGCCACCCGGACAGCTGCGGCCAGCGAAAAACAAACGGGACAGTCGATTCGGGACCGGCTTCAGCCGGACTGTCGAGCA
>JAQYWA010000595.1 GCA_030145265.1 Desulfuromonas sp.
TGCAGGCGCATATTTTCTGGAACAACATCGGCATTGCCTTCACCTTTGCCTTGGGGCTGCTGCTGCTGATGAATCTCGGCATCAAGCGCATGACCCGACCACTGTATGAACTTTCCGGGGTCATGGAAGAAGCGAATAACGAGGACACCTACGTCTATGCCAAACTGCAGGGGCCCAAAGAAATCATGCACATGGCTGGGGCCTTCAACGTAATGATGAGCAGCTTGCAGGAGCGCGACCAGCGCCTGCGCAACCACCGCGAAATGCTGAAGACCGAAGTCGCTATCCGCACCCGCGAACTGGTTCAGGCCCGTGACGCCGCGCTCACCGCCAGCCGGCACAAATCCGAGTTTCTCGCCAACATGAGCCACGAACTGCGCACCCCGCTGCAAGCGATCATCGGCTATGCCGACGTCGCCAGGGAAGAACTCGAGATCGAAGGCCGCTACGACAGCGTTGAAGACCTCAACCGGGTCATCCAAAACTCCAACCGGCTGCTCTCGCTGATCAACAACATCCTCAACCTGGCCAAGGTTGAAGCGGGGCGGATGGAGTTGAGTCTCGGACAGGTGAATCTCCGCACCCTGCTGAACGAGGCCCTGGAAACCGTGCAGCCACTCATGGATCAAAACGGCAACCGGCTCGAATTCAAGACCGAAGGCGACTTGAACAATCTGCGTATCGACCGCGAAAAGCTGCTGCAAGGCCTGCTCAATCTGCTCAGTAATGCCGGCAAGTTCACCACCAACGGCACGGTGACCCTGGCCGCACACCTCGACAACAAACGGCTCAGCATCGACGTCAGCGATACCGGGATCGGCATCTCCCCGGATCAGCAGGAGCTAATTTTCGAAGAGTTCCGCCAGGCCGACGGCAGCACCACCCGCAAGTTCGAAGGTACCGGCCTCGGTCTGGCCATCACCCGACGCTTCTGCAAGCTGATGGGCGGCGACATCCTGCTGTCCAGCACGCCGGGCAGCGGTTCGACCTTCACCATCCGCATCCCGCTGCCGATCCAGGTAGAAACCAAGCCCGAATCCCCGGTTCCGCATCACAGGGAGCAGCAGGGTGCTTTTGAATTCGATCCAGAAGAAACAAAAGTAACCATTACGGCACCAGTCGATAGGCCCCTGACATCAAACATTCCAGGGTCACAGGCGGTGCAGGCATAATATGAATTCAATCATTTATTTTTCTATTTTGTATTCCCGGAGGGGGCATTTTTATGATTCGAC
>JAQYWA010000132.1 GCA_030145265.1 Desulfuromonas sp.
CGCATGTTCTCAGGCGTAGGACCAATGAAGGTCAGTCCGCAATTGGCGCAAATCTCGGCAAATTCGGCGTTTTCCGAAAGAAAACCGTAGCCGGGATGGATGGCGTCGGCGTCGGTCACCTCAGCGGCGCTGATGATCGCCTTCATGTTGAGGTAACTTTTGGCGCTCGGAGCCGGGCCGATGCAGATACTTTCATCGGCCAGCTTTACATGCAGCGCCTCGCTGTCGACATCCGAATGCACCGCCACGGTTTTGATGCCGAGCTCCTTGCAGGCACGGATAATGCGCAAGGCGATCTCGCCACGGTTGGCGATGAGTATTTTATGAAACATGGATAACTCCATTGTTTGGTAAAGAGGTCTGAGGGATAGCAATCCGGAAGATAAAAAACCGATCACTAATCACCAATCACGGCTCTTAAAGGCGCTCGACAATGAAGAGCGGATTCCCATATTCAACCGGCTGCGCATTTTCGTGGCAGATTTCAACAATCTTGCAGCGGAATTCGGCTTCGATTTCATTCATCAGCTTCATCGCTTCGACGATGCAGAGGATCTGGCCCTGCTCGACCACCGAACCGACTTCGACGTACGACGGAGATTCCGGAGACGGCGCCCGGTAGAAGGTGCCGACGATGGGCGACGTGATGGTTTCGCCCTTGGCAAGCGCCGGTTCTGCAGCGGCGGGCGCAGGAGCGCCAGGAACCGACGCCGGTGCGGCAACCGGGGGAGCAGCCATCATTTGAGGAGCAAGATACTGCTGAGGGGCGGCAACCTGAACGAATTCGGTTTCCTTGCCGCGCTTAATGATGATTTTTTCGTCGGCGTTTTCCATTTCAAACTCGGTGATGTCGGTATCTGTCACCATCTTGATCAGTGTTTTGAGATCCTTGATATCCATTAGTATTTGCCTCCTGATGTTATGTTTGCCACGTTGTCACCGCATCCCTAAAACCGGCCAAACTGGTCAAACCGGCAGGGTTCGAAATCCCTTGGGAATGCGGGTCAGCCGGCGACAACCGCCGGCAGTCACCAGTACCGTATCCTCGATGCGTACACCACCAACATCGGGGATATAAATACCGGGCTCAATTGTAAAAACCATCCCTTCCCGCGCCTCTTCATCAGCGCGAGGAGAAACAGATGGAGATTCGTGTACTTCGAGGCCAAGTCCGTGGCCGGTGCCGTGGCCGAAATAATCGCCGAAGCCGCAATCGGTTATGTACTTCCGGGCAGCCGCATCGATATCCCTGAGCGCAGCGCCAGGACGTACGCTGTCGATGGCCCGATCATGGGCTTCGAGGACGACATCGTGCATTTCGCGAAGCCGGGGCGAAACCTCGCCGACGGCCAAAGTAACGGTTTCATCGGAATGATAGCCGTTTAAGCGACAGCCGAAATCGACGGTCACCAGTTCTCCAGCCGCAATGGTTTTTGACGAGGCGACCCCATGAGGCAGCGCTCCGCGAACACCGGATGCGACTATAAAATCAAAAGCCTTTTCTTCTGCGCCTCGGTGCTTGAGGGCGAATTCCAGAGCCAGGGCAATGTCCACCTCACGCGCTCCAGGACGAATCTCGGACAATATTTCTTCAAAACATACGGCATTTAAAGCTGCCGCCTGCTCCAAAACCTCAATCTCCGGTTCATCTTTCAGGCACCGCAGGGACTTGACTTCACGGGACACAGGCACCCATTCGTACGCCCCGCCCTTCTCTCTCAATTCGCTGACCGTGGCATAGGCCAGGGTATCCGACTCGAAACCGACCCGGACAGCGCCCTTTTCCGCAAGGAACTCAAGGATACCGTCAATTTTGACCCGGTACTCTCGAACAGAGTCTGCCACAACTTGCTGACGAGCCTGAGTCGTATAGCGGGAATCGGTCAAAAACCCCGTTTCCCCGCCAACCACCACCAGAACCCCGTCGGTACCGGAAAACCCTGACAGGTAACGGATATTCGGCAAATGAAAAAAGACAAACGCATCCAGTGCGCATGTCTTGATAAGTTCTTCTGCAAGAAGGATTCTCTTATTTACCATAACAGCATTTTACGTACAATAATTATTCTTTTAATCTAGCTGAAAATGCCTGCAGAGCCAGACCGTACCCCTCGGCACCCAGTCCACAAATCTGACCAATGGCAACGGGCGCAATATAGGAGTGCTGACGGAAGGCTTCACGAGCGTGGATGTTGGACAGGTGGACTTCAATAACCGGAATAGCCACGGCGGACAGGGCATCTCGCAGGGAAATGCTGGTATGGGTAAGCCCCCCGGGATTGATAATAATGCCATGCACTCCATCCCGATGAGCCTGGTGAATCCGGTCAATCAGCATCCCCTCGTGGTTGGACTGAAAAAATTCCAGTCCAAAACCCAGCCCGCTGCCCAGTTTAACCAGGTCACGATTGATGTCATCAAGGGTCTGAGCACCGTAAATCCCAGGCTCACGGGTTCCGAGCAGATTCAGATTGGGTCCGTGAAGCACCAGTATGATTTTTGAAGACTGGGTCACGCCAGGGCTTCCTTCAGATTACCCGCTTCGCGTAAAAGCAGATAGCGCCCTTTACCAAAATTGCCGTTGCTGTCGATCGTCAGTGCCACAAAATAATCCTCCGAGAGGATACGGACGACAACATAAAAACGTTCAGTGCGGATGGAAACTTCTTCCATGGCCCCGGTATTGAGAATTTCACCGGCCTGTTTGATTTCCTTCAGAATATTAGAGTATTCAACAGCCACCAGTTGCAGATCCACCCCATCACAAGGCTGAAAAAACTGATCGATGGCAATGCCGTCGTACCCCATGAGTACGGCTCCAACCCCTCCCCCTGTCTCCTCGACAAGAGCCTGAAGTATATTACGAAACATGCGCCTCCCTCCTCCTGCTGACGGAATCGAGCCAACCAGCAAAAATCTCGACAATTGAACGACAGGCGGGCTCGGCCAGGGAATCCGGTTCTGTCATAACGGTCTCTGCGATTACAGCGGCCGGGGCCGCATCAAGGGGAGAAGATTCCAGGCTGGCTACCTCAGAGTCCCCGATCAACACGCCCCCCTCCTCTGCACCCTCGCCGGCGAGCCTCTCCTTGAGAGCGATGAGCTTCTGCCTGAGCTGGTCGTTGTGTGGGTCTACGCGCAACAAATCGCGATATACCTTGAGAGCCTTCACCAGAAAACCCTGGCGGATATATATATCGGCGATGGTCGCCGTCGAAATCGGCTCAGTTGCTTTGTTTGCCGGTTGCGCCGGGGCTGAAGGGCCGGCAGCGGTCTCCGGTGCAGAAGGCTCCACCGACTCTTTTTTAAGCACCGCAAGCATTTCGACCACGGCAACGTCATCGGGCGTGATGCGGTGTGCCTGCTCCAGGAGTTTCCGAGCTTCGCCACGGTTATCTTGTTGAATGCGGATTTTCGCCAAGGCCTTGAGTGCCGCAAAGTGTTTCCGGTCAAGGATCAGGGCCTTTTCAAACTCGGCGACCGCCTCGTCGGTCAAGCCCTGCTGCGCCAGCACACGGCCATAGACGGCATATCCGGACGGAAATGCCGGGTTTTCCATGATTCCCTTTTTCGCGATGTCAACAGCATCATCAAGCATCCCCATCTGCCGGTACGCTTCACTGAGCGGCACAAAGATCGTGGAGCAGCGATCTTTATCGAGGAGTTCGGTGTATGCTGCGATTTTCCCGAGAAGGGAGCCTTGATCGGAATTGTCAGCCATTATTTCACCTGTATTCCGGGGAATTGGGAAAGTATCCGAGCAAAAAGGCTTTCAGGCGACCGGATATCGTGAACTGAACAGTCACCAATTCCGTGATTAAGGACAAAGCGGAGCATCCCATCCTTGACTTTCTTGTCCCGGCCCATAGCCGCAAGATAATCATCCAGAGAGTGCGCAGGCGGCGTCGCGGAAAGTCCGAATGCTGTAATCAGCGTCCGGATGGCCGCGACATCCTTTTCTGTAGCGAAGCCTAGCTGTGTTGACAACTCCGCAGCGATCACCATGCCGATCGCCACCGCCTCGCCGTGGCAAACGACGCCGTAACCGGCCAGGGTCTCTACAGCATGCCCAAAGGTGTGTCCATAATTAAGAATAGCCCTTAACGAGCTTTCTTTTTCGTCAATTTCTACAACATTCGCCTTGATTTGGCAAGACCTCTTTACCGCCTGCACCAGCGTATCCGGCACCAGATCAAGAAGTTGATCCTTCTGTTCCCCAAGCCAGCAGAAGAAGTCGCGATCTCTGATCACGCCGTACTTGATAACTTCGGCCATGCCGGCTGCGAACTCACGACGGGGCAACGTGCGCAAAGTGGCGACATCGATATGAACGTGACGGGGCTGGTAAAATGCCCCGATCATATTCTTACCCAATGGATGATTGACTGCGGTTTTGCCACCGACAGAACTGTCTACCTGGGAAAGAAGCGTGGTCGGCACCTGGACAAAAGGAACGCCGCGCAGATAAGTGGCCGCAGCAAACCCGGTGATATCCCCAACGACACCGCCCCCGAGGGCCAGCAGGCCGCTGTACCGGTCGAATCCATCACGGATCAACGCATCATAGATCAGCTCAAGAGTCTGCAGGGTCTTGTACTGTTCGCCGTCGGGGATCTCGATAACCGTTGCTTGAAAACCAGCAGACTCAAGAGCGGCGAGCACCGGCTCACGATAAAACCCAGAAACTGTAGGATTGGTGACCACCGCGACCCTGCGGGGGAATTCCACTTCAACCAGGGCCTCGCCGAGTCGATGCATGATCCCGTCACCGACCCAGATCGGGTAACTTCTGTCACCTAGGCCGACATCAAGCCGTTCCATCATGTGCAGTCTCTCCACCTCAAATGTCCTGCTGCTTCATAATCAAACCGAGCGAACGTAGCTTTTATATCGCTCGAGACTTTCCCGAATATCTTCCATAGAATCACCACCGAATTTTTCAAGCACAGCTTCGGTCAGGGTGATCGCCACCACCGCCTCGGCGACTACCGCAGCGGCGGGAACCGCACAGACGTCAGAACGCTCGACAGTGGCCTTGAAAGGAGCCTTGCTGTGCATATCAACCGTTTCAAGCGGACTGTACAGGGTCGGAATCGGCTTCATCGCTCCACGAACGACAATCGCCTCACCGTTGGTCATTCCCCCCTCGAGGCCACCAGCCCGGTTGGTTTTACGAAAGAACGCGCCATCGGCATAACCGATTTCGTCATGAACTTTCGATCCCGGTCGACGGGCGGCGTCGAAACCGCAACCAACCTCAACGCCCTTGAAAGCCTGTATGCTCATCAAGGCACCGGCAAGGCGACCGTCAAGCCGGCGATCCCAGTGAACGTAACTGCCAATTCCGGCGGGAGCACCAAGCACCACCACCTCAACGACGCCACCGAGTGAATCTCCAGCCTGCTTGGCCTGATCGATCGCCTCGATCATAAGGCGTTCAGCATCGGCATCAAAGGTGCGACAGGGAGACTGCTCGCTACGGACATAACGATCGTGAAAATCGACCTCTTCTCCCTGGGCGACGACTCCAGCAATCTCGGAAACATAGCCCATGACCTCGATACCGAGATCACGAAGAAATTTCAGGCAGAGAGCTCCCACCGCGACCCGGACAGCGGTCTCTCTGGCGCTGGACCGCTCAAGGATATTCCGGGCATCGTCATGATGATACTTAATCATCCCGCTTAAATCGGCATGACCGGGTCGTGGATGCACAACCGCAATCCCCTCGATCTGATCCTCGGCACGAGGAGACATCTTTTTGTCCCAATTTTCCCAATCCCGGTTACGAATCGACAAGGTCACCGGCGACCCGAGGGTCTTGCCCCAGCGCACCCCCGAGAGAAACTGCACCTGATCCTTTTCAATCGCCATCCGTCCGCCACGGCCATAGCCGAGCTGACGGCGCGCCAGGTGCCGATTAATATCTTCTTCAGACAGTTCAATATTGGAAGGGAGCCCTTCAACAATGGCCGTCAGGGACGGACCGTGGGACTCCCCGGCGGTGAGGTATCTCAGCTTCATATCATTTACCTGCCATATAGAAACGATAACAAAAGGACAGGCCAAGGCCTGTCCTTTTGTCA
>JAQYWA010000596.1 GCA_030145265.1 Desulfuromonas sp.
TCCGATCTGTGCGACGAGTACAACCTGCAACCAACGGTCTTCTATCGGTGGCAGAAAGAATTTTTCGAGAACGGCGCGGCCGCTTTCGAAAAAGACAACTCCAGCCAGAAAAAAGCTGAACAAAAACGCATTGAGCAGCTTGAAGCCAAACTGCAGGTCAAGAACGAAGTCCTCTCCGAGTTGATGGAAGAGCACGTTCAGTTAAAAAAGGAACGTGGGGTTCGCTAAAAGCGTCTTGGGTTCCCCACGATATTCGCGATGCCGTGATCGACTTCATCAAACGCTGGGCCAAACGCACCGGCATCGCAGTGGCGCATTTTATCGCTTGGCTGGGGTTGGCTCCCAGCAAGTATTACGACTGGCAGAGTCGCTACGGCAAGGCCAATGAGCACAACGCCTTGGTTCCCCGTGACTTCTGGTTGGAAGACTGGGAGAAACAGGCCATTATCGACTTCTATTTGAAGCATCAGCAGGAAGGCTACCGCCGCCTGACCTTCATGATGCTCGATCGAGATGTTGTTGCCGTCAGCCCCAGTAGCGTTTATCGTGTGCTGAGTGCCGCCGAACTGCTGCGGCGCTGGAACGGTAAGGCGTCCAAAAAGGGGACAGGCTTTGTGCAACCGCTGCAACCCCATGAGCACTGGCATATTGACGTCTCCTACGTCAACCTGTGCGGCACCTTTTACTATCTGTGCAGCATTCTGGACGGCTGTAGCCGTTACATCGTCCATTGGGAACTGCGTGAAACGATGACCGAAAAGGATGTGGAAATCATTCTGCAGCGAGCCAGGGAGAAATTTCCGGAGGCCACTCCCAGAATCATTTCCGACAACGGCCCCCAGTTCATTGCCAAGGACTTCAAGGAGTTCATCCGGGTTGCCGGCATGACCCACGTTCGAACATCGCCCTTTTATCCGCAGAGCAACGGAAAACTGGAGCGTTATCACAAAACCATCAAGACCGAGTGCATTCGCCCGAAGGTGGCGCTGTCACTCGACGAGGCCAGAACCCAGATTGCCGACTACATCCGCTACTACAACGACGAGCGGCTGCACAGCGCCATCGGCTACATCGCCCCCAAGGACAAGTTGGAAGGCCGGGACAAGCAAATTTTCACAGAACGCGACAACAAACTTGAAGCGGCCAGGGAGGCCAGAAAACAAAAACGGCAGGAGGGAAAACACCGCCCCGCCTTCCACCAGATGCCAACAACCGGGGAAGCCTTTAACT
>JAQYWA010000597.1 GCA_030145265.1 Desulfuromonas sp.
CAGCCTGAACAATTATCGTCTTTTTCGCATTGGAGATACGAGCATGGTGAAAATAGCACCTTCCATTCTGTCGGCGGATTTTGCCCGTCTGGGGGATGAAATCCGGGCCATCGAGGCCGGTGGCGCCGATTACGTGCATATCGATGTCATGGACGGTCATTTTGTGCCCAATATCACCATCGGTCCGTTGGTGGTCGATGCCGTGCGCAAGGTGACCTCTCTGCCTCTCGACGTGCACCTGATGATCGAAAATCCTGACCTGTACATCCCCGAGTTCGCCAAGGCGGGTGCCGATATCATCACCGTGCACCAGGAGGCGGGTGCCCACCTGCACCGGACCGTGCAGCTGATCCGCAGTCTCGGCAAGAAGGCCGGCGTTTCCATCAATCCGGCGACCCCGGTTTCGACTCTCGAAGTGATTCTCGACGAGCTCGACCTGGTTCTGGTGATGTCGGTCAATCCCGGGTTCGGTGGCCAGGGCTTCATCCCGGCCTGTCTGCCGAAGATCGAGGCGTTGCGGCGAGAAATCGAACGGCGCGGCCTGGCGGTTGAGCTGGAAGTCGACGGCGGGGTGAAAACCGACAATATCGGCCAGATTGTCGCCGCCGGTGCCGATGTGCTGGTGGCTGGCAGTGCGGTGTTCAATACCAGTGACTACCGGGTCACCATCGACACCTTGAAGAGAAATGCCGTATCGGTAACCGTCTGATGCTCGATCACGAACAGGTTAGCCGTCGCTTGGGGCGGCAGCCCCACCGGGTCTTGCCGGATGCCGGGCTTCGCCCGGCTGCGGTGCTGCTGCCGCTGTTCCGGCGGGATGACGAGGACATGGTCCTGTTCACCCGCCGCACCGAAACGCTCAATCACCACCGGGGAGAGATTTCTTTTCCCGGCGGCGCCTGGCACGACGGCGATCCCGGTCTGGCCGCGACCGCTCTGCGGGAAACCGAAGAAGAGATGGGGATTGCCACCAGTGACGTACGCATACTGGGGCGGCTGGATGACTGCATTTCGATTCATGGTTACCACGTGGCTCCGTTCGTCGGCACGTTTCCCTATCCCTATAGGTATACTGTAAACGGTGCTGAAATTGCCGAGGTGATCGAGGTGCCGTTGCAGCGTCTGCGTGATCCCGCCATCTATCACGAAGAAGACTGGCGGCACAAGGGCCGGATTTATCCGGTCGGTTTCTACACGGTTGGCCGGCACCCGATATGGGGCCTGACCGC
>JAQYWA010000598.1 GCA_030145265.1 Desulfuromonas sp.
TCGCCGTCGCCGAGGGTACGGGGCGAAGCGATGATCGCCCGGTTGCAGACCCCGGGGAGATCGAGGGTTTTTTTCAACACCGACGAGGCCACATTGGCGGTGCCGACCCCGGGCACCGCCACCGCCTGCTCGCCGAATCGATCGATCAGGGCCTGAAACGGGGCGTAGAAGGTCAGGTCGCCGGGAACCAGGAAGGCCACCTCGCCCTGCAGCAGAAAATCGCGGACTTTCTCAACCAGTTCGTCGAAATAATAATCGAAGGGAACCAGAACGGTCTTGCCCTGCAGATGCTCGGCGAAGGTCAGCTCGAAAGGGGTCGGCGCGAACACGGCACAGCAATCGAGCAACAGCCGCGCCCCCTTGAGAGTCAGAAAATCGGGGTCGCCAGGACCGGCACCGATGAAATAGACGTGGTTCATGCAGCAGTCTCCCGGCGCAGGTGGATGAGAAATTCGCGGTTCCCCTTGGGGCCGAGAATCGGACTTTCGATCACTCCCAGCACGGTGCAGGTAAGGGTTTCGGCCAAGCTGCGGATACGTTCGACCACCTCGGCATGCTTGTCGGCATCGCGCACCACCCCGCCCTTGCCGACCTCGCCCCTGCCAACCTCGAACTGGGGCTTGATCAGGGCGACCACCTCTGCCTCGTCAGCAAGCAGAGCGAGGGTTGGCGGCAGCACCTTGTCGAGGGAAATAAAGGAGGCGTCGATGACCGCCAGCGACGGCCGCTCCTTCAGACGATCGACGGTCAGTTCACGGATGTTGGTCCGCTCGAGGTTGACCACCCGGGGATCCTCGCGCAACGACCAGGCGAGCTGGCCGTAACCGACATCGACGGCGTAGACCTTGACCGCCCCCTGCTGCAGCAGGCAATCGGTGAAACCGCCGGTCGAGGCGCCGACGTCGATGGCCACCACCCCTTGCGCAGCGATGCCAAACTGGGACAGCCCCTTCTCCAGCTTCAGTCCGCCGCGGGACACGTAGGGGATATCCTTCCCCTTCAGACGCACTTCGGCGTCTTCCGGCACCGGGGCGCCGGCCTTGTCGACCGTGTGATCGCCGACCACCACCTTGCCGGCCAGGATCAGGGCCCGAGCCCGCTCCCGCGACTGCACCAGGCCACGATCAACGAGCAATTTATCGAGACGGATTTTCTTCATAAGGCCACTGAAAGATGAGGGAGGAATGAACGTCAAAAAGCGGCAACAGGTTAGCACAGGGAGGGGGTGC
>JAQYWA010000599.1 GCA_030145265.1 Desulfuromonas sp.
GTGCTGAGGGTCCATCATCCCGATCATCGAGACGTTGAAGCGGTTGAGCACCAGACCGAAGACCACCAGGCCGGCGGCGATGGTCCGCAGGCGATCATCCTCGCGCACCGACTTCTGGGTGAGCATGATGAAGGGCAGAACGAAGCCGACCCCGAACTCAAGCAAGAACGCGAGGGTGAGTCCGGGACGGTCGAAGAACGGCCCTTCCACCAACGCCAGCAAGCTATAGATCCGCAGACCGATATACAGGCCGAGGGTCCAGGGGAGGATCTTGGCCAGGGTGCGCAGCAGCACCCCCTCGTTGGGCTGCCCCATCCATTTATGGCTGGCGGTTGCTTCGAGGATGATGATGCTCATGCCGGCACAGATGGCACTGACCCAGAAAAGCAGCGGCAGCAGCGGGTTGTACCAGAGGTTATGCAGTTTGTCGACGACGATCAGGAAGAAAGTGCCGAGAGAACTCTGGTGCAGAGTGGAGATGGCAGCGGCCAGAATGACCAGGGGCATCTCCAGCCAGCGCAGAACCCGCATCGGCACGTGCCAGCCGAACTTCTCCGCCACCGGCGAAAGGAATTCGAGAAAGAGCACGGTGGTGTAGGCCATCACGCACATGGAAACCTCGAACATCGGCGAATGCGGGTTCCAGTAGCGCAGCACATGCCAGCCCTTGTGGGGCTGGCCGAGGTCGAGCACCAGGCCGATACAGACCAGTGAATAACCGAGAAATCCGGTGACGATGGCCGGCCGCACCAGCGGCTCGAGCTTCTTGATATGGAAGCAGTGGACAATCGCCCCGAGGGTGAAGGCGCCGGCCGCCAGCGGCACGGCGGTCACCACGTCGAAGCTGATCCACAGCCCCCAGGGGTAAGTGTCGTTGAGGTTGGTGGTCGGTCCCAGGCCGAACACGAAGCGGGCCAGGGAGGCTATTGCGGCGATCACCACCAGCGCGATCAAAAACTTGACGAACCGGTGGTAGCCCTTAATTTCATTAACAACATATCTGGCTGCAGTCATCGGTCAGCCCTCCTTATCTTCAGACGTAGGTTCCGTAGGGGCATAGCATGCTGTGCCCTTGCCCTCCGCCTCTTCCCGCTCTTTTTTCAGGCGGTCCTTGCGGTGGTTGATCCACGAAATAGCCGACAATCCGCCCCCCACGGTAAGGAAGGCGGCCGGCACCAGGCGCAGGGCCTGCCAGGTGTAGCCAGGCAGCGGACGCATGGTAACCGGC
>JAQYWA010000600.1 GCA_030145265.1 Desulfuromonas sp.
CAAATGAATGGTCCGCCCTGAAAACGGGTGTGCCATTCTAATCTTGCAGGAATCGTGGGAGTGCTCTATTTCTGCCCCTAATGACCTGCACCTTTCAATAACACAACATATCGGACGTTTTGTTGACCATGTCGAGGTTCGGCACGACAACTACCTTGGCACCCGCCGGTACCAACCCTTTGTCGACTGGGGGTTCAGGGGAGGCAATTATGTTATGGGAGGGCCGGCGTACCTGGTAAAAAAGGGACCGTAGGCCTGCCGAAGATGCTCTTCCCCGGCAGAGGCTCTCCAAGGGGACACAATTCCAAACCGACGAACAACCAAAAGCAAGGTAAAATTAAGTCGCAAACCCTTTTTAGGGAGTGAATCATGATCTATTTCCTGACCCTGTTATTGACTCTGGTCCTGTCCCTGGCGGCCTGTGCGGAACCTAAATTCGATGAGGCCCAGACAATCCAACCGGCCCGATCCCACTCCCCGGTTATCGACATGCACGCCCACATCGCAGGTATCGGGGCGGGGGGCAGCAACTGCTACGTCTCGCCGGATCTACGCAACAACTGGCGTTATGACATCTATCTGAAGGCCTTCGGCCTGACCCAGAAGAACCTGGAAGAGCATGGGGACCAACTTGCCTTCGAGAAAACCTCGCAAAGACTGGCGGCCTCCCAGCAGGTTGACGGAGCGGTGATCCTGGCCCTGGACGGGGAGGTAAACCAGGCTGGCGAACTCGACCTGGAGCGCACCGAGGTGTACATCCCCAACGATTTTGTCGCCCGCGAAACAGCCAAATACGACAACCTCTTTTTCGGGGCCAGCATCAACCCATACCGCAAGGATGCCCTTCAGCGCCTGGAGCAGGTCAAAGCCGATGGAGCGGTGCTCATCAAGTGGCTGCCCGCTATCCAGCAGATCGACCCTTCCGATCTTCGCCTGACACCTTTCTACAGCAAGTTGATCGAGCTGGAACTGCCTCTGCTGGTCCACACCGGCGCCGAGCGCTCTTTCTCCCGCGCCAATCATGACCTGGGCGACCCGATGTTGCTGCGACTGCCCCTTGAACTTGGGGTGACGGTTATTGCCGCTCATGTGGCCACAACCGGCAAAACCGACAGCGAAACCAATTTTGAACGCCTAGTCGGACTGTTTCCCGAATACCCCAACCTCTATGCTGATATCTCCAGCCTGACCCAGCTCAACAAGCTCTGGTACCTGCCCAAGGTTCT
>JAQYWA010000133.1 GCA_030145265.1 Desulfuromonas sp.
ATGCTGGAAAAGATGCTGGGGCAGGCAACCCCTAGCCGTCGTCAGATGATTGCTTCTCGAAATGAAAGCAGAGAGCAAGGCCAGCGGGAAGTGCTGCCGTTCGACCCTTCGATCACGGTCAATGCCGAAGTCAAGCCAACAACGGCAGAAGTTGCTGCTCCGGCAAGTTTTAACCAGGCGATTAACAGTTTGTTGCAACCGGGGAATGATGCTCCCGCTGTGGTTGCGACGAGTCCCGTGGTTATCGACACCGGCTCGCAGGGCGGGCAGGTTCTCGAGGCTCGTCAGGCCGCCATGCCGGAGCCTACCGTAGCGCCAGGGACGGGGTTGCGACTGTCTTCGGGCTTACTGGTTCCCGAAGAACGGATCGTTGACCAGGTGGTCGGCCGGCTGTCGATCAGCCGGGGGCGTGAAAGCAGCAGCATGACTATGAAGTTGCACCCCGAGGAACTCGGCGAGGTCAAGCTGTCGCTGCTGGTTGATAAGGAATCAGTCAGGGCTCAGTTCGTTGTTCACAGCCAGCAGGTTCAGGAGGTTCTGGACCGGCATATGCCCAGGCTTCGGGATGCCCTGGCGCAACAGGGGTTGAAGCTTGAGGATGTGCAGGTCAGTGTCGACTCCAGGCAGGGGGATGGTCACAAGGGGTTATTTCAGGACCAAAACCAGGCGTCCACGCCGTTTCGCTTTGCGGTGTCGCGGGGTGGGGCTGTCCCGGCAGGGAATGAGTTGCCGGTTCAACTGGGACAGGGGCCGATGAAAAGTGGCATCAATATCCGAATCTAAACGAAAGGAGGCGAGTCAAAATAATGACAAGTGTGTCTGAAGTCACATCGCCAGCGTCTGCTCTGGCAAACAGTTCGGTTCTCAGCGGGGGAAACGCCCTCGGCAAAGAAGATTTTCTGCAGTTGCTGGTGGCCCAGTTGCAGAATCAGGATCCGCTGAATCCTCAAGATCCTACCGAGTTCACTGCTCAGTTGGCCCAGTTCAGCTCTCTCGAGCAGCTGTTTACGGTCAACAGCAATCTTGAAATAATGGCGGCGGCCAGTGGCGATAGCGAGCGGCTTTCGGCGCTGAACCTGATCGGCAAGGAGGTTGTTTCGGATAGTGGGGTGTTTCGCCTCGGCGAAGACGAGGTCCAGCTCGGCTATCGGTTGGCCGTGCCGGCCCAGGAAGTCAACCTGTACGTAATGGATGCCAGTGGAGATGTGGTCGCCACCATCCCGACTCCTGAAACCGCCGCCGGTGAACATTTCCTCTCCTGGGATGGCAGGGATGCCGATGGCAATAAGTTGGCGGCTGGGGAGTATGCCTTGGTGGCGAAAGCCATGGCCGGCCAGGACGAAGAACTTCCGGTAATGTCCCTGGTCAAGGGGGTGGTAGGCGGGGTGAATCTGGCGGATTCCGGCAGTGTCCTGGTTACAACGGGTGGTGATTTTCTGCTCAAGGAGGTCGTCAGTGTGAAGGAGATCTGATCATGGACGATAAATTCCAGTTTTACCTTCCGCCGGTAACGCCGGCGTCTCCCCGAGCGCCGGGCAAGCCGGCGGCCGGGCGCAAACCCGAAGGACCATCCTTCGATCAGGTGCTCGATGGACATCTTCGCGGGCGTCAGCAACTGCAGTTCTCCCGCCACGCCCTCAATCGAATGGAAAGTCGCGGTATCCGTTTCAGCGGTGAGGAGATGAGCCGGATCGAGAATGCCGTCCAGGCGGTGCAGGGCAAGGGGGGGCGTGATTCCCTGGTTCTGCTCGGAGAAAATGCCCTGGTTGTTAGCGTTAAGAATAATACGGTGGTTACCATCGTCGACAAGGACAGCCTCAAAGGCAACATTTTTACCAACATTGACAGCGCAGTTATTGCCTAACAACAACCGAACCGGTCCTCATCGAGGAGGTTCTCGGGCCGCCAACCGACAGCGGCGGCCCTTCTACGGAGGATGAACCATGGGAATTTCCAGTGCTCTTTACAGTGGCGTCAGCGGTTTGAACACCAACGGGAGCGCCATGAGCGTTCTGGGCAACAATATCGCCAACACCAACACGATCGGTTTCAAGTCGAGTCGCACCATCTTTTCCGACCTACTGGCCACGACCGTGTCCGGTTCCGGCGGGACCTCGCAGGTTGGTCGTGGCACCCAGCTTTCTATTATCGACAACATGTTCAGTCAGGGAACCTTCGAGAACACCGAATCGAATACCGACCTGGCCATTGAAGGGGATAGTTTCTTTGTCCTCAGCCCCGCTGCTACGACCGAGAATTTCTACACCCGGGCCGGCTCCTTTCGTTTCAATGAGGATGGCTATTTGATCAACCCCGAAGGTTATCGGGTGCAGGGCAAGGCTTTCGAGGCCGACGGGACCCTCTCGGTCGGCGACCCGAGCGATATCCAGGTCGATGTCGGCACGCTGATCCCGGCACGGGCCACCGGCTTGATCGGTCTGACCACCAACCTGGATTCCAACTCGACCGTGCTGGCTGCTGGGCCCATCGACCTCAACGATCCGGCGAGCGATTCCACCTACGCGGCCTCCACCCGGCTTTTCGACACCCTCGGCAATACCCATATTCTGACCACCTATTTCCGCAACGTCGGCGGCAACACCTGGGAATACCACACCCTGGCCGACAGTACGGAAATCGCCTCCGGCGGCGCCGATACCTACACGGCGGTCGCCAGCGGGACCCTGGGGTTTGATGTCAACGGCGATCTTATAACGATTGACGGTGCCGATCTGTATAACCCTGCCGGTGATACCACTGGCGCTTTGGTGATGCCCCGACCGCAAGGGCAAATTGCTGCCGGCGCTATCGACTGGACCAATGGTGCCGACCCGACCCAGGCGATCGATCTGGATTTTCTCACCACCCAGTATTCCAGCGAGTCGATTGTGATTTCCCTGGGCCAGGATGGCTACGCTCCGGGCAGTCTGGTTAAGATCGGCATCGATGGCGATGGCATTGTCACCGCCAACTACTCCAATGGCGAGCGGATCAAGGTGTCCCAGCTCGCGCTGGCCAAGTTTCCCAACACCAACGGCCTGCTGAAGGAGGGGGGCAATATGTGGGCGGCATCCGATGCCGCCGGCAACGCCCGGATCGGGGTTCCGAGTTCTGAACTTGGCAAAATTTTCACCAACGCCCTGGAGCAGTCCAACGTTGACCTGGCCCAGGAATTTGTCAAGATGATCACCACTCAGCGTGGTTTTCAGGCCAACTCCAAGATCATCACCACGACCGATGAACTGCTGGGTGAATTGATCAACCTCAAGCGATAATCGGGTCGTGTCAAAATCTCGACACATATGGGGCCGCCTCCGGTAGTGGAGATGGCCCCTTTTTTTCCAAAATCACGGAGAAACGTATCACGGTTTCAGCCGCTTGTGCTTCGGCTAGGCGGTTTGTTCCGGCGTGGGCAGCATTCCTGGTGAAAGTTGTTGGGGATGGCATGCTCCTTGCCTGTATAGGTTTGTCGGTTGGCTGTCGAATGACAGTCATGGTCTTCTTTTCTCGGATTCAGGGGTTCGCTTATGGATTTAGCGACTATTTTAGGTATCGTCTCTTCCTTTGTTCTGATGGCCACGGCCATCATGTCGGGTGGCGGGATCCTGCTTTTTATCAACATCCCTTCGGCGATCATCGTATTCGGTGGGACGCTCGGAGCCACTCTGGTCCACTATCCGTTCAAGGATGTGTTCGGTGCCCTGGCGATTGCCAAGAAGACGGTTTTTCATCAAGAGGAAAACCCGCAGAATCGCATCGAGCAACTGGTTCGGTTTGCCGGCAAGTCCCGTAAAGAAGGAATTCTTTCGCTGCAGGCGGTGATGGACGAGATCAAGGACCCGTTTTTCATCAAATCGTTGCAGATGGCGGTCGATGGTCAGGAATCGGAAGATCTCAAGTCGATGCTCGATCGGGAGATCGAGTATATCCAGGAGCGGCACGAAAAGGGGGCGGATATCCTGGTGGCTATGGGTACCTATGCTCCGGCATTGGGCATGATCGGGACCCTGATCGGCCTGGTGCAGATGCTTCAGACCATGAATGATCCATCGACCATCGGTCCGGCCATGGCGGTGGCTCTGTTGACCACCTTTTACGGTGCCATTATTGCGAACATCATCTGTATGCCGATGGCCGGCAAGCTCAAAAACCGGTCGCAGACCGAGATTCTTGACAAGACCCTGGTCGCAGAAGGGTTGAGGTCGATTCTTGAAGGGGAAAATCCGCGAATCGTTGAACAGAAACTTCATGCGTTCATCGCCCCGAAACTCCGGCAAAGCAGTTTCAACAAAAAGTAGGAGGGTGTTGGGGTGGCAAACGGAAGTGGACCCAAGAAAAAAGCCAAGAAGGGACTTGCTGGTGCTCCGGCATGGATGGTCACTTACAGCGATATGGTTACCCTGCTGCTGACCTTCTTTGTGCTCCTCCTTTCCATGGCGACCATGGACAAGGTTAAATTCGAAAATGCCGCAGGTTCACTCAAGGGTGCTTTTGGCGTGTTGTCGAGTGCGGATCAGGCGAAGATTGATAAGCCCAGGGTGATGGATTTCGCGCCGATTGATGATGACCTGTCTTCTCGGCTCTATCAGAATATCCGGGCCATCATGAAACGGCTCAAGCTTGACGAAGATATGGAGTTGGTCAAGGACCGCGGAGCGGTGGTGCTGAGAATTAAGGAGTCGGTATTGTTCACAGTCGGCTCGACCGAGCTCAAGCCGACTGCACACGAGGTGCTGCGCAAGGTGGCCGGGCTGGTGCGGCCGCTCCCCCTTTCGCTACGCATTGAAGGGCACACCGATGATACTCCGACCCGCAACCCCCGCCTGGACAACTGGGACATTTCGACCAGCCGGTCGATTGCCGTGCTGAAGTTTTTTGCCAAGCAGAAGCTGCTCCCCCTGGGGCGGATGTCGGCCCTTGGCTACGGGTCGCAGCAACCGCGGGTTCCCAATACCAGTGCGGAGAATCGGGCCCTCAACCGGCGGGTCGAGTTCGTCATGGAAAGCCTGCAAAACTATCGCGAAGAGCTTCCCTATCTGATCGACGCCAAAGACCAACTACCTTTTTAATTCTGGAGAATATACGATATGGCGGAAAAAAAGGATGAAGCAGCCCCGGCGAAGGGGGGCAAGAAAAAGCTGTTCATGATCATAGCCATCGGCTCTGTGCTTGTGATCGCCTCAGGGGTTGTTGCCTATCTGTTGCTGGGCCAGGAAGAGGAGAAGCCGATGCCGAACCTGGTGAACGAGGTTTCCCAAGTGGGCGCAGCGAAGGGGGAAGGGCCGGGCACTATCGGGCCGATGGTCGAGATCGAGTCCTTCGTTATCAACATTATCGATGATAAGGATTCCCGCTATCTGAAGGCGGCGATCACCCTCGAGATGGACAGCCCGCAAGCGGTTGCCGAGGTCAAGGAGCGGATGCCGCAGGTGCGGGATGCCATTTTGTTGCTGGTCGGCAACAAAACCTATAATGAAGTGCGTGATCTGCAGGGGAAACTGCAGCTACGTATTGAGTTGATGAATAAAATTAGCGAGATCGTCCGGGGCGGCAAGGTCCGGCGGATCTATTTCACCGATTTTGTCGTTCAGTAAAGGTCCCCCGTGGAACGCATTCTAACCAGAGATGAAATCAAGGAGCTGGTCGCTGCGGTCCGGCATGGCGAAATCGAGGTCGATGCCGAAACCCCAACGATCAAGGCGGAACGCCGTGCTGTCGGATTCGACCTGCTTCGCAGCCAGGGGGGCGGTTCGCGTCGGCTCCCCAATATCGACCTGATCCTCGATGCCTTCTCCCAGAATTACGCGCTTTCTCTGGGGAAGCGTCTGCAGCGTTCGGCGCTGGTCAAACGGACGGCCATTGAAAGTCAGTCGTATGAGCAATTGCTGAACAGTCAGTCCGGCTGGGGTTCGATCGGGGTCATCCGCCTTGATCCATTGCGCTGGGGGGGGCTGGTGATCTATGATAAAGACCTTTCCTTTTTTCTGGTGGAGAGTCTGCTCGGAGGGGGGGGCGAGGATCGACTGGTGGTGCCTGATCGGA
>JAQYWA010000601.1 GCA_030145265.1 Desulfuromonas sp.
CTGTTCCGGTTGCGCGGCCGGATTTTGCAGGGGAAGGCTGGCCCGCATCCCGGGTCGCAACATCAACTATAGAGGGCGCGTCTCAACTTCTGACCATGTCAAGAGATAAGACGCGACCTCTTGGATATGTCTGCTCCCTTTGGTGGCGTAGCGATTCGCCAAGCATATTTATTTTTTCTCGAAGACCCGCATTTTCAGCGGCCTGACAAAAACAATATCCCCTTCCTCAAGATTGAGCAGACGTAACCGCTCGGGCGGCATTTCGGCTTCCATGACTTCATGATCAAGAACGTTTTCCAGCTCGATCCGAGCCAAAGAGCCGGCCGAGTAGAGATGCAAAACCCTGGCTTCAACATCTTCTGCACTCGTGCGATGATTGCTCACCGCGAGATCCTGAGGACGGACGAAGGCGACCACAGGGCGGTTCTTCATTTTGCGCATTTCCGGAAAACAGACCTTGATATTTCCGATCCGAACCATGCCAGCCTGAACAACCCCGTGAAAAACGTTGACATGGCCGAGGAAGTTGTAGACGAACGGTGTGGCTGGCTGGTTGTAGATCTCCTCCGGGGTTCCGATCTGCTCGATCTGCCCTTCGTTCATGATCACCACCTGGTCGGCGACTTCCAGGGCCTCGACCTGGTCGTGGGTGACGAACAGACTGGTGATATGCAGTTCGTCATGAAGTCGCATCAGCCAGCGACGCAGTTCTTGGCGCACCTTGGCATCGAGGGCGCCGAAGGGCTCGTCGAGCAACAGCACTTTGGGGTCGGTGGCCAGCGCCCGAGCTAGGGCAATGCGCTGTCGTTGCCCGCCTGAGAGCTGAATCGGAAAGCGGTCGGAGAGATCCTCCAACTGGACCAGGCGCAGCAGCGCGAAGACCTTGTCGCGGATTTCCGCCCGCCCGAGCCGGATCTTGCGTGATTGAACCTTCAGGCCGAAGGCGATGTTTTCGAAGACCGTCATGTTGCGGAACAGGGCATAGTGCTGAAAGACAAAGCCGACACCGCGTTTTCGTACGGGGACGGTTGTCATATCTTCCCCCTTAAGGGCAATGGTTCCGGAGTCGGCAAATTCAAGGCCGGCAATGATGCGCAACAGGGTGGTTTTTCCCGAACCTGAGGGGCCGAGCAGAGCCATGAGCTGGCCGGCGGGGACAACGAGGCTGACATCGTCCAGCACACGAAAAGAGCCGAAAAATTTGTTGATGTTTCTGACCTCGATG
>JAQYWA010000602.1 GCA_030145265.1 Desulfuromonas sp.
GCAGGGAACCCGCCGCAGGCGGGCAAGGAGCGGGGTGCGTTTTTCTGCTTACTCTTTTGGCGCACACCAAAAGAGTAAGTCGCCGTCAGGGGGCGAGACCCCTGGGCTTTAAAGATCTTATGGTTTCTCAAAGGGCAAGATATCAAACCAATGACCGACCTAAAAAACTACACTCTAGTCACCGCCGCCTACTGGGCCTTCACCCTTACCGACGGCGCCCTGCGCATGCTGGTGCTGCTGCACTTCCACGACCTCGGCTACTCGGCGGTGCAGATCGCCTTCCTGTTCCTGCTTTACGAGTTCTTCGGCATCATCACCAACCTGATCGGCGGCTGGATCGGCTCGCATCTGGGCCTCAAGGTCACCCTGTTCGCCGGCCTCGCCCTGCAGGTGGTCGCCCTCTCAAGCCTGGCCCTGCTCGACCCCACCTGGTCGGCGGCCCTCTCGGTCGCCTACGTGATGGGCGCCCAAGCCCTCTCGGGAATCGCCAAAGACCTGACCAAGATGAGCTCAAAAAGCGCCATCAAGGTGCTGATCCCCGCCGAAGCGGACGGAACGCTATTCAAGTGGGTGGCGATCCTCACCGGCTCGAAGAACGCCCTTAAAGGGGCTGGATTTTTCCTCGGCGGCGTGCTCCTTACCGGGCTCGGCTTCCGCACTTCGCTGCTGACCATGGCCGTCGCTCTCGCCCTGGTCCTGACTGCCGCGATTCTGAACCTGCCGGGCGATCTCGGCCAGGCCAAAAAGAAGGTCAAGTTCACCGCCATCCTCTCTAAAAGCCCGAACATCAACCGGCTTTCGGCGGCACGAATGTTCCTGTTCGGCTCGCGGGACGTCTGGTTCGTGGTCGGGCTGCCGGTCTTTCTCTCTGCTTCCCTTAACTGGAGCCATGCCCAGGTCGGCGGCTTTCTCGCCCTCTGGGTAATCGGCTACGGCGGGGTGCAGGCTCTGGCTCCGAACCTGCTTCGGCGGAGCCTGACCGGCGGCACACCTCGCGGTGGGACAGCAACCCTCGGCGCCTTCGCCCTGGCGGCCCTGACCGCCCTGATCGCCCTGGGGGTGCAGACGGGAGTCTCCCCCTGGCTGACGGTGGTAGCGGGACTGGCGCTGTTCGGCCTGATCTTCGCCGTCAACTCCTCGGTCCATTCCTACCTGATCCTGAGCTACAGCGACAGCGACAGCGTGGCCCTCGATGTCGGCTTCTACTACATGGCCAACGCCGC
>JAQYWA010000134.1 GCA_030145265.1 Desulfuromonas sp.
CCGGGGCTTTCACCTCTACGATGCTCTCTCCCAATGTCGTGAGCACTTGCTCGGCTTTGGCGGGCACGCCTATGCGGCCGGACTTTCCATTGACGATTCCCGGACGGTAGCTTTTGCCGAGGCTTTCGAGATGGCCGCCGCCGCTGTGCTGAGTAGCGATGATCTGGTTCCTCGGCTCGCTCATGACGGCGAAGTGTTGCTTGAAGAGCTCGATCTGGAAACGGTGGGCAAGTTGGCCGACCTCTCCCCCTTCGGCATGGGCAATCCCGAGCCGGTCTTCATCGTGACCGCGGTTCGGGTGCAGCAACCGACCGTGGTCGGCAGCGACCACCTGCGCTTTACCGCTCGCCAGGACGGCTACAGTCTTCCCTGCATCGCCTTCGGTATGGCCGACCGGCTTGCGGAACTGTCCGGCGAGATGGACATCCTCTGCTCGCCTGCCATCAATGAATGGAAGGGACGGGAGAGCGTGCAGCTGAAGGTTAAGGATATCCGCCCTTCGAACTGATCGACTTTTTCAGGACATTGCCTTGCGGACTTTTTTCGGCACATTGTTGTACCCGTTTTTTTTCCCCGGCGGCGCACTTCTAGTCGCGGTTCTCATCCTGTTGTCCCAGCCTGCCTGGCTTGCATCGTTGCGCCCCGTGCAGGGATTCATCCTCTGGATCGTCATTGCCGCCGGGCTTTTTCTCGGCTGGCGCTTCAACCGCAGCCGGCTGTTTCTGGCCACCCTGGCCCTGGCAGTTGCCGAGCGCTTGCTGGCCCTGGCGCCGGTTGGCGATGGGCGATCCCTGATGCTGTCACTGATTGGCGTGCTGCTGCCGCTGAACCTGGCATTTTTTTCCTGCCTGTCCGAAAGGGGCTTGCTGACCCTGCGCGGAATGTTGCGGCTGCTGCTGATTGCTGCGCAGGTCGGCTGCGGAGTCTGGCTCTATCACCAGCATTTCGCCGAAACCCTCGCAATGCTGAAAAGTACTTGGCTGAATTTGCCGGTTCCTGCTTTCGTCTCTCTTGACCAGCCTGTTTTGGCTTCGGTCATTCTGGCTTTCGCTGTGCTGCTGTTTCGGTTTGTCCGTCACCCGGGTGTGTTCGAGTCCGGATTCCTCTGGGCCCTGGCGTCGGTTGTCCTGGCGCTGAATGGTACCAGCGCTCATTGGCCGCTGCTTTTTGCCGTTGCCGGACTGATTCTGGTGCTGGGCATCCTTGAAACCTTCCATTTTATGGCGTTTCGCGATGAATTGACCGGTCTGCCCGCCCGTCGAGCGATGAACGAAGCACTGTTGAAGCTTGGCAGTCGCTACACCCTGGCTATGGTCGATATCGATTTCTTCAAAAAATTCAATGATCGCCACGGTCATGATGTCGGTGACCAGGTGTTGCGGATGGTGGCGGCTCGTCTGGCCACCGTTCGAGGTGGTGGACGGGCTTTTCGTTACGGGGGGGAAGAGTTTGCCCTGCTGTTTTCCGGGCGTCCAGTTGAAGAGGTGTTACCGGTTCTCGAACAGTTGCGCGAAGACATTGAACATGCGGAATTTTCTTTGCGTGGTACTTTTCGTCCGCGCAAGAAACCGACCCATCCCAAACAAAAAAAATCGGCGGCCGGCAAACTCCGGGTGACGGTAAGTATCGGTGCGGCCGAGCGGGGCGGGGCACTGAAGGAACCGGCCCTGGTGCTCAAGGCCGCCGATCAGGCTCTGTACCGGGCCAAGAAACGCGGGCGCAACCAGGTCTGCCGTTGATTTTGCAGTCGGCTTCTGCGAAGTTCGACAGCCTCTTCGCTTCACTAAGATAGTCACCGGGAGGGGACATGTCACAAAAACAAACATTGACCCTGAACAGCGTTGGTCGGGTTTTATTGCAAAATGGGAATATAAACCAAGAGCAGTTCGATCTGATTCAGCAAAAGGGGGCGGCCCAGGCGGCACGGCTGCAGAAACAGTTGCAGGCAGGTTCGTCCCGCCGCTTCCCCGGTGCCGAACTGGTTTCTCCGGCCGAGGTGATTTGCTCTTTCAATCTGGAGAACTCATCGGATGGTCGTCTGCTGACCGAGGACGCCGTTACCGAACTGATTGCCCAGGCGGCTGGACTTGATTACCTGAAAATAGACCTGCTTAAGCTCGATCTGGCAGTCGTGACCGAGCACATCCCGCGTGCCTTCGCCCTAAAAAATCTGATGGTCCCGGTGGCTGAGGCACAGGGGGTTGTGACCGTGGCAGTGGCCGATCCTTTCAATACCGAACCGATCGATGATATCAAGCGGGCGCGTAACCTCCAGATTCGCCCGGTGCTGGCCTCGCGTAGCGACATTCTCAAGGTGCTCGGCGAATTTTTCGGTTTCCGTGCATCGGTCATCGCTGCCGAGAGCGAAATGGGTCGGGGCACCGAGTTGTCCAACCTTGAGCAGTATTTCCAACTGCGCGGGCAGGCCGAAATTGAAGGGAGTGACAAGCACATCATTTCGGCGGTCGAGTCGCTGCTTCGGTACGCCTTTGATCAGCGGGCCAGCGATATCCATATCGAGCCAAAGCGGGAAAAATCGCTGGTTCGGCTGCGGGTCGACGGCGTGCTGCATAACATTCACACGGTGCCGAGCAGACTGCATCCGCCCATCGTGTCGCGCATCAAGCTCCTTTCCCGCCTCGACCTGGCGGAAAAACGGCGCCCCCAGGACGGCCGCATCAAGACCCGGCACAAGGACAAGGAGATCGAATTGCGGGTATCGACCCTGCCGGTGGCTTTTGGTGAAAAGGTAGTCATCCGTATTTTCGACCCCGAGGTGCTCATGCAGGATCTTGAGCGGATCGGTTTCTTTCCGCGGGAATACCAACTCTATCGTTCGTTCATCAGTAAGCCCAACGGCATCATCCTGGTGACCGGTCCCACCGGCAGTGGCAAGACCACCACTCTTTATTCCTCGCTGAGGGCACTGGCCTCGCCCGAAGTCAACATTGTTACCGTTGAAGACCCCATCGAAATGGTGATGGAGGAATTTAACCAGGTCGGAGTGCAGACGGCCATTGACGTCACGTTTGCCACGGTACTGCGTAATATTCTGCGCCAGGACCCGGACATCATCATGATCGGCGAGATCCGCGACAAGGAAACCGCCGACAACGCGGTACAGGCCGCACTGACCGGGCACTTGGTCCTGTCCACCCTGCATACCAATGATGCACCGTCCTCGATAATCCGGCTGCTTGATCTCGGGGTGCCCGCGTTTCTTATTGCTTCCACGGTGATTGGCATCAACGCTCAGCGGTTGGTGCGGACCCTCTGTTCTCACTGCAAGCGGCAGCGCCTGCTGACTCAAGAAGAGATCGCCTATCTGCACCTGGATGGGGCCGAGATCCCGGTGTGGGAAGGTGCCGGCTGCAGCGAATGCCGCGGAACCGGTTATAAGGGACGAACTGGAATTTTCGAAATCATGGATTTCACACCCCAGGTGCGGGAGGTGCTTTCTGAGCAGGTCGACCTGGCGGCTCTCTACGAGGCGGTGCGTGCTGACGGCATGGTGACGCTGCGGGAGGCGGCGGTTCGGAAAATGCTAGAGGGGATCACGACGTTTGAAGAGGTGGTCTCGGTTACCGGGTAATAATCCTAGTGATATTTTTGCTGGAGACTTAGGTTGTGAAGCGCTAATGTTTTAGTGTTGCTATTTTATTTAGGAGGGTTGCTGATGATCAACGTGCGTTTTCTAGTGCTGCTGTCTCTATTGTTCTGTCTATTCGGAGGGACGGCTTGGTCGAAGTCAATTAGCGGGACGGTAACCAGGGTCCTCGCCGGTGACACTATCGTAGTTTCGGAAAATGGAAGTGAAACGGAATATCCCCTGATCGGTATTGCCAGCCCCGTGGCTGGCCAGCCGTTGTCAGCTGAGGCCCGCAGTTTTACCGAATCGCTACTGCTGGGGAAAACCGTTCATGTTACACCGTCGTTTCGGCAGATTGATCGTACCTGGGCGGCCAAAATTGTCGCCGATGGGCGCGACGTGCGGTTCAATATCCTGCTAGGCGGCTATGCCTGGTGCTATATGACTAACGAGAAAGGACTCAAGGGAGCGGAAAAAAACGCTAAAAAACAGAAGAAGGGGATCTGGGGCACGACCAACCCTGTCCCCCCATGGGAGTTTAAAAGTACTCCCACTTCCTATGCTGTGATCGGTAAAAAAGAATATAAACAGACCAATTACGGGGCGGCGGGCCTGGCGTCGGCCACGGCGTCTCATGGGTCTGCCGACGGCGATGCTCCAGTGCGACTGTTCACCAATAATGACCAGCTGGCCTCAGATTATGGTGATAACAGCGTCCTGATCCACAGTCGGCACAAGGAAGTTGAGTTGATGTCGAAGGAGGCGCCAAAGCTACCTCCTTCGAAATACGACGGCTACCTTGATTCCGTGGTCGTGATCCGGAGCGGCAATTCGCTGGGATCGGGATTTTTCATTGATGGCAAGGGGCACATCGTGACCAACCATCACGTCGTCAATGGTGCCTCAAGAGTTAAGGTTCTGCTCAGGGACGGTACCCCGATGGAGGGAAGTATCGTTTCCGTCGATCGGTCTCGCGACCTGGCTCTGGTTGAGGTCTCTTCCGGCCGGAGTTCCTGGCTGGGGCTTGGCACCATAGGAGACGCCGGCATCGGCACGGAAGTTATGGCCATCGGGGCACCGGAGGGTCTTTCCTGGAGCGTTTCCAAAGGGATCGTCAGCGCTATCCGCTCGGACGGTGAGTTTACACTGGTCCAGACCGATACCGCCATTAACCGTGGCAACAGCGGTGGCCCTTTGATCTCCCTCGAATCGGGGAAGGTGGTTGGGGTTAATACCTTCGGTGTGCGTAAGGATGTGGCTGAGGGGATTAATTTTGCTGTTGGTGTCAATGAAATCAGGCAGACGTTTTCCAAATATGTTTGGTAACCTGGGATGATAAAAAAGGAGCAACCTTAAGGGCCGCTCCTTTTTTTATTAGAGTTGGCGTAATTTAGTACGATAGGAAACCCCCCGGCTTTGCCGGGGGACCTTAACAGTTTGACGGTGGCGGGGGTAGGCTTCACCCCACAGATGATTTTCCCGATTCACAGAGCGGAGGTAGCGGTCATTGGCGCTACTCCTCCGCTGACTGCCAGCGCCGTTCGTCCCTATAAACTCTGTGCTCCGATGGATAACGGTTTTGACTTTCGGCCCCTTTGAGTGGCTAACAAATAAAGCCCCCGGTTTTACCGGGGGATACTTACTTTTTTTGGCCGCGCAGGTGAATGAACCAGTAGGCGAAGCCGACGAAGACCACGCCGCCGATGATGTTGCCGAGGGTGACTGGCAGCAGGTTGCCGATGAAGAAGTTACTCCAGGACAGGGCCGGATCGCAGTTGGGCATCTCTCCGGCAAGGAACAGGCCGGTGGGGATGAAGTACATGTTGGCGATGGAGTGCTCGAAGCCGCTGGCGACGAAGGCCATGATCGGTACGTAGCAGGCCAGGATCTTGCCGGGGATATCGCGGGCGGCGCTGGCCATGAAGACCGCCAGGCAGACCAGCCAGTTACAGAGGATGCCGCGGATCAGGGCGACATCAAAAGGGAGTTTGGTCTTGGCGGTGGCGATGGCAATGGCGCGCTCGGCGATGTGCGGCGCCTGCCAGAGGTCGGAGCGGTACATCAGCCAGGCGAAGAAGAGCGAACCGACGAAATTGCCGAGCAGGACCACCAGCCAGTTTTCGGCCAGCTTGGCCCAGGTAATCTCGCCGAGCAGGGCGGTCTTGGTCAGCAGGCTGTTGCCGGTGAACAGCTCGGCGCCGCAGATCACCACCAGCATCAGGCCGAGGGAAAAGACGCTGCCGCCGAGCAGGCGGGAGATCCCCTGCCCGACATGGCTGGCGGCATCGGCAGTGACCACGGTGGCGAGTTGGGCACCGAAAGCAATGTAGAAACCGGCCAGCAGGCTCAATACAATCGTCCGCGTCAGCGGTTGGGTGGTGACCCGCTTGCCGTTCTCCATGATCGCCCGCACCGTTTCGGCGGG
>JAQYWA010000603.1 GCA_030145265.1 Desulfuromonas sp.
TACTGCGACACGAAGTCGCATTAATTGACTGTCTGGCAGTGATTTCCACCCGCTGACCAGACCCCGTGTTCCCCCACGGGTACCCTACGGGAGCGTGGTGCCATGTTGTCTTCATGGGCTGCGAAGCCTTCCGGACAATGTACCGAATTCCAACTTGGAAGGGGCGGAAGCCGCGAGGTAGACGCTCTCCGGGCAGCCTCAAGCCGGGTGAGGACTAGGGTCCCGAGTGATATGGTCAACGTATGTGAATGTCCGTTGGCGTCGTAATTTGTGAGCAAGCCTAAGAGGCTGACAGGCTTGGACCAAAAGGTAAGCAGCCAGGGTGGGGTTTCTAACGGTGGCCCTACGGGGATGTTGCGCTGCCGGTGTACAGGGCAGACCTAAGTCACTCATTTTAATCGTCAATAGTGTGGAACGTGGCAACCCCGCACTCTCCGCCGTCAGTTCTTTCGAGCCGGCGGCAGGCGCAAAGACACGCTGTCGGAAGTGCGGGCTTGGGATGCCGGAAAAAGCGAAGGCCGCTTTCGTAATGGGGCGGATATGGGTTGAGGCGGTAAAGATGGCCGAGATCACCCGGCCCGAAAGGGAGCTGACGTCCGGCGGGTGCTCCGTCGTGAGATAGCTTGGAGAACCGATACCGTGAAGGAAGGCAAATGACGGCAACGCAGGTTGCTGGTGCACCTTCAGCCTGCTTGCCGAAATGGGACAGAATCGACTGGGCCCAAATCCACAAACAGGTATATCGGCTGCAAGTGCGTATCGCGAAGGCAGTACGGGAGCAGCGATGGGGCAAGGTCGCCGCCCTGCAACATCTGCTGACCCGCTCGCTTGCGGCGAAACTCTGGGCCGCAAGACGAGTCGTTACCAACAAAGGCAAGAATACGCCGGGAGTCGACGGAATACTCTGGAGAACGCCCCGGCGCAGGATAAACGCGGTCCGATCGCTGAAGCAGAGGGGGTACCGCCCCCAACCGCTGCGCCGGACCTATGTCCCCAAATCTAACGGTAAGATGCGACCGCTGGGTATCCCGACGATGAAGGACCGGGCCATGCAGGCACTTTACGCACTGGCCCTGGACCCCGTCGCCGAGACGCTGGCCGATCCGAACTCGTACGGGTTTCGCAAGAAACGTTCGGTCGCCGACGCCATCGGTCAATGCTTCGTATCCCTTGCCAAGGGATACTCGCCGCAATGGATCTGGGAAGCCGACATAAGA
>JAQYWA010000604.1 GCA_030145265.1 Desulfuromonas sp.
ATGACTACTAGCATCATCTCCAGGCTAGGTGCCTCTCCCGAAGAAGGCATTAAGGCCCCAGTTAAAGCGGTTTCCTCCGGTAACTTGGCGCTGTTTGATGCCGGTATGTCGATCGCTGGATACGTGGTTCAAGATAGCGATCGCATCTGTGTTAATGGACAGACCGACTCGACCGAGAACGGGATCTATGTTGCCAGGCTGGGCAGGGCTTGGACCAGAGCGACCGACATGAACAACTCTGATGACGTCCAAGAAGGCCAGCTCGTGGTTGACGAGAACACGGGGGCCGTCTACACGATCACTGTGTCAGCGGCTCCCTGGCAGCCAGGTATCGGCACTGTGGCCTTCGGCCTAGTGCTGACGCCTGTCGGGTTCTTCTGGGGCGCGATCGGCGGGACGCTGTCCAACCAAGGGGATCTCCAGACCGCGCTCGATGCTAAGGCCGCCCTGGCTCATACCCACGTTGAGGCCGACATCACGGATCTCCAGGCGTACATCCTCGATGCGGCTGGATCCATCGGCGCTGATGGTGAGTTCTACGGCAGGACGAATGGAGCCTGGGTAGCGTTGCCGGCAACCTTGCCCCCAAGCGCGCATACCCATGTCGAGGCTGATATCACTGACCTCCAGACTTATCTCCTGGACTCGCCTAGTGATGGTAATTTTTACGCCAGGATGGACGGCGCCTGGTCCATGGTATCGACGGCAGCCGGAACCACTGGTGAGATCGTGGCCTGGCCGCATGAAGACGTCCCCCAAAACTTCCTGGCCTGTAATGGGCAATCGGTCAATGCGGTAACCTTTGCGGATCTGTTCGCTGTTGTCGGCTACCGCTACGGTGGATCTGGCGCTAACTTTAACTTGCCCGATCTGCGCGGCGAGTTCATTCGTGGCTGGGCCAATGGTAGCGGCAACGATCCTGACCGCACCTCGAGGACTGATTCCGGCGATGGCTCTACAGGCGATGTCGTCGGCACGAAACAGGACCACGCATTCGCCCAGCATACGCACGGCCTGACAAGATCGCTTGATGACGGGAGCCAAGTATCGATATTTGATGGCGGCAATAACACCAGGTTAGCCAGCGGACAGACTGGCAATTCAAGCACAGGCGGCAGCGAGACAAGGCCGCGCAACGTGTACATGCAATACATTATCCGCTACGCGGGTGGTGGCTCTAGCGGTGGCGGTGGCGGCGGTGGCGCTGCGGTATGGGG
>JAQYWA010000135.1 GCA_030145265.1 Desulfuromonas sp.
GGAGATGCACGATGACAGCAAGTGAAGTTGTAGCTTTTGCCACGGAAAACAAATGCCAGATGGTTGACTATAAATTTCTCGACTTTGTCGGGATCTGGCAGCATTTTTCCACTCCCGTCAGCGAATTCAGCGAAGACTCCTTTGAAGAGGGGATCGGCTTTGACGGTTCGTCGATCCGCGGCTGGCAGCCGATTCACAACAGCGACATGTTGCTGATGCCCGATCCCACCACCGCCAAGATCGACCCCTTTATCCAGGTGCCGACCCTGAGCCTGATCTGCGACATTATGGACCCGATCACCCGCGAAGGCTACACCCGCGACCCCCGCTTCATCGCCAAGAAGGCCGAGGCCTTCCTGAAGTCGACCGGGATCGCCGATACCGCTTACTTCGGTCCCGAGCCTGAGTTCTTCATCTTTGACGATGTGCGTTTTGCTTCCAGCGCTAACGAGTCTTTCTACAGCGTAGATTCGGTTGAAGGCCGCTGGAATACCGGCCGCGAAGAATTTCCCAACCTCGGCTACAAACCGGCCCACAAGGGTGGCTATTTCCCCGTATCCCCCACCGACTCCTTCGTTGACCTGCGTAACGAAATGGTTCAGGTTCTGCAGGGCGTCGGCATGCGCATCGAAGCAGCTCATCACGAAGTTGCCACCGGTGGTCAGAACGAAATCGATATGCGTTTCGACTCCCTGCTGGCCATGGGTGATACCCTGCAGTGGTTCAAGTACATCATCAAGAACGTTGCTTTCCGCAACGGCAAAAGCGCAACCTTCATGCCCAAGCCGATTTTCGAAGACAACGGTTCCGGAATGCATTGCCACCAGTCCCTGTGGAAAGATGGCCAGAACCTCTTTGCCGGCGACGGCTACGGCGGCCTCTCCAAAATGGCCATGTACTATATCGGCGGCATCATGAAGCACGCCAAGGCCCTGTGCGCCTTCACCAATCCCAGTACCAACAGCTACAAGCGCCTGGTGCCCGGCTTCGAGGCCCCTGTCAATCTGGCTTACTCGAACCGTAACCGTTCCGCATCCCTGCGTATTCCGGTGACCAACAACCCCAAGGGCAAGCGCGTCGAGTACCGCACTCCCGATCCTTCCTGCAACGGCTACCTCGCTTTTGCCGCTCTGCTGATGGCCGGCCTCGACGGCATCGAGAACAAGCTCGATCCGGGTCAGCCTCTCGACAAGGATATCTACGGGCTCTCTCCTGAAGAGCTTAAGGATGTCCCTACTGTTGCCGGTACTCTTCAGGAAGCGCTTGCCTGCCTCCAGGAAGATCACGCTTTTCTGCTTAAGGGTGATGTTTTCACTGAAGACGTCATTGAGAAGTGGATTGAATACAAGACCGAGGCCGAGGTCAATCCCGTGCGGATGCGTCCTTGCCCCGAAGAGTTTTCTCTCTACTACGACTGCTGATTTCAGTTGTCCGTTCATCAAAAAGCCCCCGGTTTTGCCGGGGGCTTTTTTTGTTGTGAGGCTTGGATAAGTGAATCGTTAAGTGAGGTTTTCAGTAAACCACCGGCTCTGTCGGTGTGACTAAAAATGGCTATGCAGATTTGATTAGGCATAGCCTTGGTTCGAACCAAGACCCTGGGGTTTCGCCCCCAGACGGCGACTTACTCTCTTTGCTTGCCCAAAGCGAGTAAACAGAGAAAGGGCACCCCGCTCCTTGCCCTTCGGGTTTCCTGCGCTACGCAGATGTTTTGAGGGCGGGTAAAAACTCGCTTCGCTCAAACATTTGCCCCCCCTCAAAACGTCCACGTAGCTCCGGCTGCGTCACAGGGGGAGGGGCGGGGACGTAAGTCAACCGGCAGGATGATCGTTCGTTGGCGGTGGATCGATTGACAGGCAGTTTCGCACGTCGTCCCAGTAGGGAGAAATCTTGCGCAGATTAGCGACGATTTTCGGCAACACCTCGATGATACGCTGCACATCCTCCTCGGTGCTGTAGCGGCTCAAGCTGATGCGCAGTGAGCCGTGAATGGCGGTGAAGGGGATCTGCATCGCCTGCAGCACATGGGATGGGTCGAGGGAGCCGGAGGTGCAGGCCGAACCGCTTGAGGCGCAGATGCCAGCCCGGCTCAGCTCGTAGAGCATCGCTTCGCCCTCGATCCCGTGGATCGCAAGGTTCAGGGTGTTGGGAAGCCGCTCGGCTCCCTTGCCGTTGACCTCCAGGGCTGGAATTCGATCCTCCAGGGCCTTCTGCAGCTGGTCCCGCAGGGCGCGTACCCAGGTCTGCTCGTCATCCACCGTAGCTACGGCCAGCTCGCACGCCTTGGCCAGGCCGACAATATAGGGGACGTTTTCGGTCCCCGCCCGGCGACCCTTTTCCTGATGCCCTCCA
The DNA here is from genome assembly GCA_030145265.1 of Desulfuromonas sp. GTDB lineage: Bacteria > Desulfobacterota > Desulfuromonadia > Desulfuromonadales > Trichloromonadaceae > Trichloromonas. The sequence continues at coordinate 2,350 of JAQYWA010000135.1, forward strand.
ATCATGAAGGGGCGCCATCGGGTGCCGCGCCGGACAAAGAGCGCCCCGACTCCCTTGGGAGCATGAATCTTGTGTCCGGAAAAGGACAGCAGGTCGACCTCTTTCAGGTTCCCCTGCAGGTCGACGGGGATCTTGCCGATAGCCTGGGTGGCGTCGGTATGCACCAGGATCTCGGGGTTGGTCTCCTTGACGATTCGGGCGATTCTTTCAAGCGGAAAGATGACCCCGGTTTCGTTGTTGGCCAGCATGATGCTCACCAGTAGGGTATCCGTTCGCAGGGCCCTGACGAACTCATCCAGCTCCAGTTCCCCCCGTCGGTTGACGGGAAGGAAGGTGACTTCGAGGCCTCGGCGCTTGAGCTCTTTGCAAACTTCCCACACCGAGGGATGTTCGACGGCCGTGCTGATGATATGCCGTCGGCCAAGGTTGGCCTGTACCGTGCCGAACAGGGCGGTGTTATTGCTTTCGGTGGCCGATCCGGTGAACAGGATCTGCTCGGGGTCGACTCCGCCGAGGCAGCGCGCCACCGTTTCCCGGGCCTGCTGGATTGCTTTGGCCGGAAAGCGGGCGGCCTCGTACATGGAGCTGGGATTGAAGTACTCGGCGGTGAAGTAGGGCTGCATCACCGCCAGCACCTCCGGAGCGATGGCGGTGGTCGCGTTGTTGTCGGCATAGATGGTCCGCATGGCTTGCTCCTCCTTATGCTGCCTCTATCAGATCTCAATCACCCGCAGTCGGTCGTCCACTTGTTCCTTCAATTGTCCCTCGACCAGCAGCCTCAGGGTTTGCTGTGCGCCGTGGCATGATCGGCAGGCCCCGGTCAGGCGGCAGTAGACCAGGTTTTCCTTGATGTCGATCAGTTCGACATCTCCTCCTTCGGCCTGCAGTTGCGGACGGATGACCTCCTCGAAAATTGCTTCGATCGATTTCCCCAGTTGATAGGGGGTGCGCTTCCCGGTTTCCACAGGCTCGGCTGGGGGGGCTTCTTCACCCTGTGCCTGATGCGCCTGGCCCCAGCATTCATCGAGCAGATCCTGCAATCCGCCCGGGGTATGGTGGCAGGAACCACAGGCTCCGCCAGCTTTGAGGGTGTTGGTGATTTCGGTAATGGTGTGCAGGCCCAGTTCTCGGATCTTTCGGCGCAGGTACGGTTCCGTGACTGAGAAGCACTTGCACACCAGTCGCCCGGTCTTTTCCTCTTCCTTGTGCATCAATTCGGGGAGGTGGGAAGAGAGGTCGACCCCGCGCTTTTGGGCCCAGTCGATGACCGCCGCTTGCAGGGCTTCGGCTCCCATGACTGAACAGTGGATTTTCTCTTCTGGCAGCCCCCCAAGAAAATCGACCAGATCCCGGTTGGTCAATCGCAACGCTTCAATCGGCGTTTTGTCTCCCGCTTCGAGCAGCGAGCAGAGCGCTTCGGAGGACGCGATGGCCGAGGTGCAGCCAAAGGTGAGGTAACGAGCCTGGGTGATGACATCCCGGGTCGGGTCGCTTGGATGTTGTTCGACGCGGAAGAAAAAGCGCAGGGCATCGCCGCAGACGATGGAGCCGTGTTCACCGAACCCGTCGGGGTTTTCGAGCTCACCCATGTGCGTTCCGGCCTTCCCCTGCACGGCATCCATGAACAGGCTGAGGACTTTTTTACTGTATTCCCAAGGCATCCCGGTTTCCTCCTTGTTGATCGATGATGGCTTTCGGGCTGGTTCAGGTTGATTCTTTTTGCTGATTAACAACAATCTTCCGCTATTGCGTAATAGATTCCCCTCTCCCCAAGGGAGAGGGTCAGGGTGAGGGGGATTGTCAATATAACCGTCCCCAGGCCCCCTCATCCGGCCTTCGGCCACCTTCTCCCTCAGGGAGAAGGTCCCAGCGGAAAATCAGTACTATTTACATTCTACCTGATGGATGTCTGCGGGGCAAAGTGGACGCCTTTTGCTCGGATGGGTCGGAGATTGAGGGGGGGATGGTGTTGACGATTCTGTTGGTCGCGACAAAATAACAACGGGCCCTCGATTCATGGTCGGAGGGCCCGCTAGTGTCATTTTTGGCTGCCGGGAAATTACCGACTGTGGCTGGCCAGGTAGCTTTTGATGGTCGCTGTGTCGGCGTCAATGATTTCGCAGCGCTTCTCCCGGCTTTCGATGCCGGCCAGGGATGCCGGCATGTCGGGGCCTGTGCCGATGGCCTGCTTGACCGCATCGCCGAACTTGGCCGGATGGGCGGTCGCCAGACAGACTACCGGAACGTCGCCATCGGTCAACTCCCTGGCGGCTTTGACGCCGACGGCTGTATGCGGGTCGAGAACATAGCCGGTTCTGGCGTGGAAATCCCGAATGGTGGACAGGGTCTGCTCGCCGTCGACCGAAATGGCCACAAAGTCGTTGGCCACCTTGGCCCGTTCGACTTCGCTGAAGCTCAGTCGGCCGGTGTCGGAGAGTTGGGTCATGGCATCACGGACCTGTCCGCTCTGGCAGTCGTACAGGTAATACAGATAGCGTTCAAAATTGCTCGCCAGCTGAATGTCCATCGACGGGGAAAAGGTATGGACTACGCTGCCGATCGAGTAGTCGCCGCGGGTGACAAAACGGGTCAGGATGTTGTTCTCGTTGGTGGCCAGAATCAAGCGGCGGATAGGCAGCCCCATTTTCTTGGCAATGAAACCGGCAAAGATGTCGCCGAAATTTCCGGTCGGAACCGAGAAGCAGACTTGCTGGCAGTCGGTCTCCTTGCGCACCCGGCCCCAGGCATAGAAATAGTAGACAACCTGGGCCAGCACCCGGGCCCAGTTGATCGAATTGACCGCTCCCAGGGAGTATTTAGATTTAAAGGCGAGGTCGCCGAAGATCTCTTTGACAATTCGCTGGCCATCGTCGAAGGTGCCGCGGATCGCCAGGTTGAAGACGTTCGGGTCGGTCACCGTGGTCATCTGCAGTTCCTGGATGGGGGACACCTTTTGATGCGGGTGCAGGATGAAGATGTTGATGTTTTCTTTACCCCTGACCCCGTAGATGGCGGCACTGCCCGTGTCGCCCGAGGTGGCGCCGAGGATGTTCATCTTTTCGCCGCGCTCTTTCAGCAGATATTCGAACAGGTTGCCGAGGAACTGTAGCGCGACGTCCTTGAAGGCGAGGGTGGGGCCGTGAAACAGTTCGAGGATATGCACGCCGTCGTGGTGGACCACCGGAGTAATGTCCGGATGGGTGAAGGAGGCGTACGAACGGTCGATCAGGTCTTTGAGGTCTGCCGAGGGGATGTCCCCGACAAACTTGGAAATCAGCTGAAAAGCCAGTTCCGGATAGGCCAGTTTTTCGAGCGCACCAATCTCGCCCTGAGTCAGGGCCGGAATCGATTCGGGCAGCAGTAGGCCTCCGTCGTCGGCCAATCCCATCATGACAGCGTCTTTGAAAGTCAGGCTGCGGATGCGGCCGCGAGTACTCGTGTATTTCATGGTTGTGTGCTCCTTGATTTTAATCGGCGCATTTTAGCAGGAAAGGCAGGAGCAGGGAAGGGGAAAGCATAAAAAAGGGGGAGCGCGAACGCTCCCCCCGGTGTGCAGGTTACGAAAAAATTAATCGGCTTCCTGGGCGTCGACGACGGCCACTGCCGCCATATTGATGATGTCGGATACGTC
>JAQYWA010000605.1 GCA_030145265.1 Desulfuromonas sp.
CAGCCATTCAGCGCGAAAGGTGTCGACACATCATGAACAACCCTGAGACGACGCATACCATGGACCTATCCTCCCTGTCCCTGACCGACCGGGTCTTTGAACAGCTCCAGGCGGCCATCATCAAAGGGGAGATCCCCCAGGGAAGCAAGATTTCCGAGCCTGAGCTGGCGAAAACCTACGGCATCAGCCGCGGCACCTTGCGGGAGGCCTTGAGCCGCCTCGAAGAGCGGCACTTGCTGGTGCGCTCTCCGCACCTGGGGGCGCGGGTGATCACCCTCTCCTTCGAAGAACTGGTGGATATTTACCAGGTGCGCGAAGCACTAGGGGGGATGGCCTGCGGTCTGGCCGCGCAGAAAATGACCGACGAGGAGATCGCGGGACTGAGAGCGCTCCTCGCGGATCACGAAAAAAGCATCGAAGAGGATCAGGGCCTCTCTTATTACCAGAAAGAAGGGGAATTTGACTTTCACTACCGGATTCTGCAGGGGAGCCGAAACTCAAAGATATTGACTGTTCTGGAAGGGGGGCTGTACCAGCTGATCCGCATGTACCGTTACCAGTTCAGCACCGCCAGCCCGCGCCCCTACCAGGCATTGAAGGAGCATCGCCGCATCGTTGACGCCCTCGAAGAGCGGGATTCCGAACTGGCCGACCTGTTGATGCGCCGCCATATTGGCACCGCACGCAAAAGCGTAGAAGAACGGCATAAAAAATCGTTGGCGCAGAAAGAGAACAATGGCTGATACAAATTCTCCGGGAAAACTTTTTCGGCAGGCCATCTCCAGGCAAAAGCCGTTGCCGATCGTCGGCACGATCAATGCCTACTGCGCCATGCTCGCGGAGAAGGCCGGGCACCAGGCGATCTATCTCTCCGGCGCCGGCGTCGCCAACGCCTCCTTTGGCCTGCCGGATCTGGGGATGACGACCCGCAACGATGTCTTGGAGGAAGTCCGGCGCATTACCGGGGCCTGCCCGCTCCCGCTGCTGGTCGATATCGATACCGGTTGGGGCGGATCGTTCAATGTCGCCCGCACCATCAGGGAGATGATCAAGGCCGGAGCTGCGGCGATCCACATCGAGGATCAGGTGGCCCAGAAACGCTGCGGCCATCGCCCCAACAAGGCCATTGTCTCCAGGCAACAGATGGTCGATCGGATCAAGGCGGCGGTGGATGCCCGGACCGACCCGGAGTTCGTCATCATGGCCCGCACCG
>JAQYWA010000606.1 GCA_030145265.1 Desulfuromonas sp.
TTCTGCTCGCCGGGAGCGATGCGGGCGCCGGCTCGCATTTCGTCCATGTTGCGCTTGGACAGCTTGAGGTAGCCGGGAAACTTTTCCACAGCGAAGTAGACGTCGCCAGCCGATTCGTAGGCCATCCCCCGCTCGATCAGGCGCTCGACGATGGCGATGATCTGGTCCATGTGCTCGGTGGCCTTGGGCTGGCAGGTCGGCAGGTCGAGGCCGAGGGCGGCCATGTCTTCATCGAAAGCACGGATGAATTCGTCGGCCAGCGCCTGGCTGTCGATCCCCCGTTCGTTGGCCCGCTTGATGATCTTGTCGTCGACGTCGGTATAGTTGCGGACGTAGTTGACCTCAAAGCCGGAAAACTTGAAGTAGCGGTAGATGATGTCGAAGACGATGTTGGCCCGGGCATGGCCGATGTGGCAGTAATCGTAGACGGTGACGCCGCAGACGTACATCCCGATCTTCCCCGGAACCAGCGGCTTGAAATCCTCTTTACGGCCGGTCAAAGTATTATAAACACGCAGGGACATGAAAAACCCTTTCTATCATGATGCTTTCGCAAAAATTCTTGAGTTGGCTAAGCCAAGCGGCTTTAATACCACAGACAGCCGGCGATTGAAAAGCCCCCGGCGGAATTATCCCGGAAAAATCAGCTGGGCAGAGACTCAGAGGTGGCTGAGCAAAAACCGGCGCTGCTAAATATGAAAACCCAACTTTCGATACAATATCGGCGTTAAGGTGTTGAGTTTCTGCGTTATCGGTTTTTCACCCCACAGCACTTGGACGCAATGTTCGCACATGACGTGCCAGTTTGCACCTCAGCCACAGGTCGGATGCCAAACCCTTGCCACGAAGCACCGCCCGTGGCTGCTGGCACCCATAGCTGCCAGGGCCACCGAACAACCGCGACAGCAATGCCCCCCGCAGGGGAAGCCACTTTTTGCTTACTTTTTTGTTGGCTGTGACAAAAAGTAAGGCGTCTGGCGGGACGCGACCCGCCGGTTTGTCTTTCAAGAAACAACCAAATCAGGCTGAAGGCAAAACCTCTAAACCGTCGGGTCCCGGCCCGACAACCGGGTTACTTTTCTTTGAACGCAAATGAAAAGTAACCAAAAGAAACTCTGGCTGCGCCGCATAACGGTCGCGAAAGGACGCTGGCTCTGAATGCTTTTGCTGCAATTGACTGGCGGCAGAGCTTCGATCGCCCCACTTGCGAA
>JAQYWA010000607.1 GCA_030145265.1 Desulfuromonas sp.
CCCTGAAGCCAACGGGGTTTTTGCCACCACCGGTTTCGGCGGTAAGGTCACCGAAGGGATCGCTTTCGTCGAGCTGAAGGATTGGGAAGCGCGCGAGCGTTCTTCGCTGCAGATCGCCGGTGAACTGGGGCCGAAACTGTTCGGTATCCCTGGGGTGCTCGGTTTTCCGATCACGCCACCTTCACTCGGTCAGCCTTTCATGAACCAGCCGGTCCAGTTCGTGGTCAAGACCAGCGACTCCTATGGTGAACTTAACGACCAAATTGGCAAGTTGATGGCCGAAGTGCGCAAAAATCCCCGTATTATCGCTGCGCGCACCGACCTCAAGCTGAATTCGCCGGAACTGCGTCTGGAGGTGGACCGGGACCAGGCCGCCGACCTCGGCGTCAACGTGGCTACCATCGGCCGTACCATCGAAACCCTGATGGGGGGACGGGACGTGACCCGCTTCAAGATGGACGGCGAGCAGTACGACGTCATCGTCAAGATCGAGGATGACCTGCGCGCCACCCCGGAGGATCTCAACCGCATCCACCTGCGCTCTGCCTCCGGCGATATGATCCCGCTGTCCAGCCTAGTGACGATCAACGAGGGGGTGACCGCCCAGTCGCTCAATCACTTCAATCGCAGCCGAGCCGCCATCCTCAGCGCCAACCTGGCCCCCGGCTACTCTCAGGGGGAGGCGCTGACCTTCCTCGAAGAGGCCGCCGCGCGCGTCCTGCCGGAGACCGCCCGCATCGATTACCAGGGGCAGTCGCGCGAATTCAAGGACAGCAACGCCGGCCTGGTGCTGACCTTTGCCCTGGCGCTGATCATGATCTACCTGATGATGGCCGCCCAGTTCGAGTCCTTCGTCGATCCGCTGATCATCCTTTTCACTGTACCGTTGTCGATGGCCGGGGCGCTGCTGGCGCTCTACTTTACCGACAATACCCTGAGCATCTACAGCCAGGTCGGTTTGATCACCCTGGTGGGCTTGATTACCAAGCATGGCATATTGATCGTCGAGTTCGCCAACCAGCTGCAGGAACAGGGCAAGTCCAAGCTGGAAGCGGTGCTCGATGCGTCCACCTTGCGCCTGCGGCCGATCCTGATGACCACCGGGGCGATGGTGCTCGGGACCGTGCCGTTGGCCCTGGCCCATGGTGCCGGTGCCGAGAGCCGCTCGCAGATCGGCTGGGTCATCGTTGGCGGACTCTCGCTGGGGACGG
>JAQYWA010000136.1 GCA_030145265.1 Desulfuromonas sp.
GGGCACTTCCCCTTGGGTTGCCATCAGCACAGTTCCGCCCATGCCGATGAAGACGACCGCCAGTAGTAGCAGAAAAACTCCGCCGATGACCAGATGACCGCTGCCGAAAATCCCCCGTAGAATGGTGAACTCGCTGATGAAGGGCCCGAACGGGGGGGAGCCGGTGATGGCCAGAAAGCCGGCAAGGAAAATCCCTGCCGAGAGGGGGACCCGGGTCAGGGCGCCACGTACTTCGCTGAGATTCTTGCTGTCATAGGCCCGCTGGATGTTGCCGGCCGAGAGAAATAGTGCCCCCTTGGTCAGGGCGTTGTTAACCAGGTGGAGCATGGCGCCGAAGGTCGCCAGTCCGCCGATTCCCACGCCGAGGGCGAGGATGCCCATGTGCTCGACGCTCGAATAGGCGAGCATGCGTTTTATGTCGGGCTGGCGAATGACGAAAACCGCCGCCAGAGCCAGCGACAACAGCCCCATCAGAACCAGGCACTGACGGGCCATGGCGATATCTCCAGCTGCGGCCATGATCTGCACCCCGCGCAGGATGGCGAGAAAGGCGACGCTGGTTAGTCCGCCGGCCAGCAGGGCCCCGACCAGGGCTGGTGCCTCGCCGTAGGCGTCCGGTTTCCAGGTATGTAGCGGCGCCAGGCCCATCTTGGTGCCGAAGCCGACCAGCAGAAAGATGAAGCCGGCATGCAGCCAGGGCCGGGAACTGGTCGCGGCCCTAGTCAGCAGATCGTCGAACTGCAGGCTGACCGGTGTTCCCCCATGCAGCATGGCGTAGGCGACGAACAGGATGCCGAGCATAGCAAGGGCGATTCCCACCGAGCAGATCAACAGGTATTTCCAGGTCGCTTCGATGGAGAGGCGGTTTCGATTGTAGTAGATCAGGGGTGCGCTGGCCAGGGTGGTCGATTCGACGGCGACCCACAGCAGGCCGAGATGGCGGGCAACGGTGGCCAGGGTCATGGCGGCTAGAAAAACCAGCAGGCAGGGAATCATCACTCGGTTGCCCCGATCTTGGCGGTGATAGTGCAAGTAGGCGACGGCGTAGACCGAACAGAGCAGGAACAGTAGGCTGACTACCGTTAGCACCAGACGTCCGAGCGGATCGAGGGCAAGCCAGTTGGCGCCGGTCAGGGGGGAATCAGGCACCATAAGGACCAGCGCGAAATGAATGACGCCGGTTGTGGGAAGGAGCCAGGCCGAGACTTTTGGGGAGCGAATCAGGGCCGCCGCCAGGGCCGTCAGCAGGGGGAGCAGGATCAGTGCGCTAATCATGTCATTCCTTCAGCGCCGAAAGGCGTTCGGTATTGAGGGTGGAAAATTCATGGTTGATCTGGTTGATGACGATGCCCATGATGAAAATGGCGACCAGCAGGTCGAGCAGCACACCTGCTTCAACCATCAACGGCATCGCTTCTGAGAGCAGGACCGCCAGCACAAAGATGCCGTTTTCGAACATCAGGTAGCCGAGCACCTGGGTGATCGCCTTGCGCCGGGTGATGAGCAGCAGAAATCCGGTAAATAGGGTGGCCAGGGCGGTGGGGATGAACAAGGAGCCGTGGTGGGCTTCGATCAGGGGCAGGTTATCGGCAAAGATGAAGGCTGCCGAGGTGGTCAGGGCGCCGATGATCAGGGTCGGGATAAAGCCGATCAGCGGTTCAACCTCTCGACGGATGCGCACTTCGCGGATTGCGCGAAAGAGCAGCCAGGGGATGAAAATACCCTTGAGGACAAAGGCGCCGGTCGCCAGAATAACCGAATGACCGTTGATTCCATGTAGGGTGATCGGAAGGATGGAAATGACCGCCCCCTGCAGAGCCACCGCCCGGATGCAGGCGCCGAGGCGACTGCTACCGAGAGTGAAAAAGTTGAGCAGGATGACCATCAGAAGGAGCAGATTGTTGATGCCGTGCATAGCGATTTCCTTTGGACCCCGAGTGGGTTATCTCAGCAGCAGAACCATGGCGAAAGCCGATATCAGCGTGGTTCCGACCAGCACCTGCGGTACCCGCACAAGTTTTAGGCGGGCCATGATCGATTCTACGACTCCGATCAAAACGGCCAGTCCCAGCATGCCGGCGACGAACACCAGCAAGTCAAGCAACAGGTTGTTGAAGGTAAATGGGAGCGCGATCCGAACCACCAGGGCGCCGAGCACAAAAAGCTTCATGGCGGCCCCGTATAGGATCAAGCCGAAGGCGGGCCCGCTGTGGTCGAGGACCATCACCTCGTGAATCATGGTCAGTTCCAGGTGGGTGTTCGGGTCGTCGAAGGGAATCCGCGAGTTTTCCACCAGCAGGACCACGAACAGGCTGACCAGAGTCAGTCCGAGCGAGGGGGCGGCATTCTGCCAGCTCTCCAGCAGCTCGGGGCTGAGCATCTCCTGCAGCGACAACCCACCGGCCAAGCGGGCCAGCACGATCAGCCCGAACAGAACTGTCGGTTCGGCCAGACATGAAAAGGTGACTTCGCGGGCTGCCCCCATCCCTTCGAAGCTTGAACCGGTGTCGAGAGCGGCCGAGGCGGTGAAGAAGCGGGCCAAGCCGAACAGATAGACAAACAGGATCATGTCGCCGTCGAAGGAAACTGGTGCGGGCAGAGCGCCGAATGGGAGCAGCATCGCGGCCAGAAGCGGCACGGCCAGTGCGACCACCGGCCCGGCAAGAAAGACCCAGGTGGTGGTCTCGCTGATGACCATCCCCTTGCGCAGCAGTTTCCACAGGTCGAAATAGGGCTGCAGAAACGGGGCCCCGTTGCGACCGCCGAACAGGGCCTTGGTTTTGCCGATCACCCCGAGGAGCAGAGGGGATAGAACGCACAGGATTGCCAGGTGAAGCAGAGTGTTGCCGATCATGTCAACCTCGTAACAGGGTAGCTAGCGTCAACAGGGCGCCGAGGGCCAGCATTACGTACAGGAGATAGCAGCCGGTACTGCCGTTCTGCACTCGCGCTCGAACCCAGGTGCAGACCAGAATCGAAACACGGCATGCGGGTAGGACGCCGCGGTCGAGAACAGTGTCGGGAGTGTGGCTGGCAAAATTTGCCGGTTTCGCCAGGGGGGCTTCCACGCGGCCACCGTGTCGGTCGGGCCGCAGTCCCCAGCGCAGTAACCCGACCAGCATTTCGGCAAACGAAGAGGCGGTGTACTGCATGCGTGTCGCGGGGAAGGCGTAGCCGCAGCCCCAGGTCGGGCGGCGCGGCGTCTGCGGCGTCTTCTGCCGATGCAGCCAGAGAGCCAGTATTCCGATCAGCACAGCCAGGGCCAATGCCGCCCAGCTGATGGCGGCCACCGGGGCGACCGCTGCCGATAGGGGGGGGAGCGCTTTGGCCCCAGTCGCCCATGCGGCCAGGGCCCGGTCAAGCAGGGGGATGAAGGCCGAGGGCAACAGCCCGATAACGAAGCAGCAGGCGAGGAGCACCGCCATCGGCAGCAGCATGCTGGCTGGTGCTTCGTGGGCACCGACGGCGGCGGGGGTGCGAGGGGTGCCGAGGAAGGCGGCACCGAAAACTTTGACGAAGCAGGCCAGGGCCAGGCCGCCGATCAGGGCCAGCACCGGGGCGGCGAAAACCGAAAGGCGTAGGGCTGGGGCGTCATGACCCAGGGATTTGAACAGCCCGAGGTAGATGAACCATTCACTGACGAAGCCGTTCAGCGGGGGGAGTCCGCAGATGGCGACCGCACCGCCGAGAAAGAAGAGGCCGGTCAGTGGCTGCCGGCGCAGCAGGCCGCCGTAGTGGTCGATCTCTCGGGTGCCGGTGGCGTGGATTATCGATCCGGCGCCAAGGAACAGGAGCGATTTGAACAGGCCGTGATTGATCACGTGAAGTAGCGCCCCGGCCAGACCCAGGGACGTGAGCAGCGGCTGGTCGAAGCTTTTGCCGAGCAGGGCGGTTCCCAGGCCAAGGGCGATGATGCCGATGTTCTCGACGCTGTGATAGGCCAGCAAGCGTTTGATGTCATGCTGGGCGATGGCGAAGGCGACCCCCATGACGCCGGAAATAGCGCCAATGGTCAGGATGGTCCACCCCCACCAGGCTGGGGGTACCGAGAAAAAGCCGGTTACCCGGATGATCCCGTAAATGCCGGTTTTGATCATGACCCCGGACAGCAGCGCCGAAACTTGGCTGGGGGCGGCGGCGTGGGCGCCGGGTAGCCAGATGTGAAAAGGCATCAGTCCCGCCTTGAGGCCAAAGCCAAACAGTGCGAGCAGGAAAATGGCTGTGGCCGGGCCCGCCACGGCGGACAGGCTTTCGGCCGCTGGGAAGTCAAAGCTGCCACTGAACTGGCCGAGAATCACGAACAGGGCAAACAGGGCTAGCGTGCCGGCATGGGTGCAGGCCAGGTAAATAAAGCCCGCGCGGCGGACTTCGAGCACATGGTCTTCGATGGTGATCAGAAAAAAACCAACCAAGGCCATGATTTCCCAGCAGGCCAGAAACAGGATGCCATTGCTGGCGGTCAGTACCAGGGTCAGGGAACCGGCCATTCCGCCGTAGAAAATGCGCAGCCTGGTTCCGCTGCCGGGGTTGTTTCGTTGCGGCCAGTAGCCGAGCGTATAGATGGAGCCGGTTACAGTGACCAAGTAAACCGGGAACAGAAAGCAGGCAGAGATGCCGTCGATGGTCAGCGCAAAGGCTCCGCCGGGAATGGGCCAAGGCAGGTGGATGGCCGGATTGCCCGGGATCAACAGCGCTGCGACAACGGCCCCTGCCCCTAGCAATGAGCCGGCGACCGAGAGGACCGCTGCAAGGCGTTCCCCGAGGGGGGACTGTCGGTTGCAGAAGAGTCCGGGAATACCTGATCCTAGCAGCAACAGGGTTCCCGTAATAAACGTGACCATTACCATGGCATCCCCCATTCCCTCAGGATGGACCAAGCCAGCAGCAGGATGCAGCTGGCAAAAATATAGAGCAGATAGATGTTCATCCGGCCGCGCTGCAGCCAGTGTAGCTGATTGCAGCGGCGGGCGATTTCGGCAAAGAGCGGGGCAAACAGCTTCTGAAAGACCGGGTCGGTCGATTTTTGGGATACCGTTTCCCTGGCTGGAAAGATCTCCCGGAGTTTACCACCGGTTTCTTTCGGGCACAGGCTTTGCGGCAGCATCTGGTGCTGGACCAGTTCGGCATACCCCTCAGCCGTATAGCTCATGCGCACATCGGGAAAGGCATAGCCGCACCCCCAGGTGGAGCGTTTTGCTGTTCGCCTGCGCAAAGGCCGGCGCAGGCCGATGGCGATGAGCAGGATGACGGCCAGGACGGCAAGGAGACTGTGGCTGAGTTGGCCGATGGCGACCGGGAGTTCGGTCGTGGCCAGGTTTGCGGGGAGGTGGAGACAGTCGCCGGCGATGCCGATGATGAGTCGTAGCGGAACTTCAGGAAATAGACCGATCATTAGGCAGAGTCCGAGAAGTATGCCCATGGGCAGTAGCATGAGACCACCTGATTCATGGGCCAGGGTGGCCTTGTGGTGGCGGGGTTGGCCGAGCAATGCAATGCCGGTCAGACGGGTGAAAACCACCACCGCCAGCCCTCCGGTCAGGGCCAGTAATCCAACCAGCAGCAGCGGATAAAGGGCTTGTAGGCCGCTAGCAGCATTGCCTGTCTGCAGTAGGCCCCGGTAGATCAGCCATTCGCTGACAAAGCCGTTGAGCGGGGGGAGCGCGCAGATGGCGATGCTGCCGCCTATCAGTAAAGCGCCGGTCGTGGGCATCCGTTTCAGCAGGCCGCCCATGAGATCTAGATCTCGTGTGCCGGTACCATGTAGCAGGGAGCCGGCCCCGAGAAACATCAGCCCCTTGAACAGGGCATGATTCCATAGGTGCAGCAGCCCTCCGGCCAGGGCCAGCAGGGCGATCTCGGGCAGGTTGCTGGCGGCGGCATACCAGCCGAGCCCCACGGCTAGAAAGATCAGGCCGACATTCTCTACGGTGGAGTAGGCCAGGCAGCGTTTGAC
>JAQYWA010000608.1 GCA_030145265.1 Desulfuromonas sp.
TCCGTTCCATTTCTCGGGGAAGATGACCGCATTGCGCATGTCGGGCTGTGAGATCATGGCCACCCGCTCTATCTGCCGAAAGTCTGCCGTTCTGGCCAGCGCAATTCTTACCCCATGTTTTGAATAGGCACTATAGGTGAGCAGGTAATCTTCCCCCTGCAAGGCGCAGATTCGCAGGTCCTCGACACCAAACTCCTCATATTCGGCAAACGGTCCTTCAGTCGCGGGGACCAGAAAAGGGTCCTTGCTTGCGCTGAAGGAAAAGCCGTCGGCACTTTCCGCCAGGCCGATAATCGACCGACCGTTTTGCAGGTGGGAACGAAAAAGCATCACATACATCCCCTGATGTTTGACAACCCCGGCGTTATGAACCGTTTCTACCTTGTAGGGAACCTGCTTTTTCGTCAAAATTGGATTCTTAGAATATCTTTTAACGACAGCGGTTTTCACGATTTCTCCTCCACTCTGCCGAAATCGTCTTCCAGTCGCTCAATATCGTCCTCACCAAAATAGTCGCCGCTCTGAACCTCAATAAACTTCATATCGTCATCAGTCGTATTTTCGACCCGATGGACAGCCCCCCTCGGGATATCTATTGCATCCCCTTTTTTCAGCCGCAGCTGTTTTTCATCGATGGTCACCAGGGCTTCTCCTGCTACGACATACCAATGTTCATCCCGTTGCCGATGCCGCTGGAGACTCAGTCGTTTGCCGGGGTGGACCACAATACGTTTGACCTTGTGATCCGCGGTATCGGAGAGAATTTCATAGAATCCCCAAGGGCGATGGTCCTCACGCTCGGTTAACTCAAGAATCTGTTCATAAACCTTCAGATAGTCATTCACCATTCGTTCAATGGAGAAATTCTCTTCTACAAACCGGCGGCAGGCCAAGCGGTCAATATCATCAATTTTGCTGACCGCAGCGATCGCGTCGTCTACCGTCCTCACCAGGTATCCATTTAAGCCATTGCGGATTAGCTCTGGCATGCTTCCTCGGTCAAAGGCAATCACCGGAGTTCCGCAGGCCATCGCCTCAACAACAGACAGCCCGAACGGCTCATTAAAATTGATGGGGTGTAACAGGGCATGGGCATTCCGCAGCAGTTCATCCCTCTTTTCCGGACCGACACTGCCAACGTAGCTGATGCTGTTTTTACCAAGGTGGGGTTCTACCTCACGCTCATAGTAAATTTCATCCTGAATCGGA
>JAQYWA010000137.1 GCA_030145265.1 Desulfuromonas sp.
CGCCGACTTACCCCGTCACTGGTCTGGATCATCCCGATCGTCGCCGCCCTGATCGCCGGCTGGCTGGCGATCAAGACCGTCAACGACCGGGGACCGACCATCACCATCCGCTTTGATTCGGCGGCGGGGCTGGAGGCCGGCAAAACCAAGATCCGCTACCGCGACGTGGATATCGGGGTGATCGAGACGGTGCGCCTGGACGAGGACCTGACTCACGTACTGGTAACGGCACGAATGGACAAACAGGCGACGCCATTTCTCACCGAGTCGGCCCGGTTCTGGATCGTGCGGGCACGGGTGACTTCTGGCGAGGTGTCCGGTTTGTCGACGCTCTTTTCCGGAGTACACATCGCCACCGCCCCTGGGAAAAACGGCCGACGCAGCAGCCACTTCGTGGGTCTGGAATCCCCCCCGGTGCTGACCGGCGACCTCCCCGGCAGTCACTTCACCCTTAAAACCCAAAAGCTGGGCTCACTCGATATCGGCGCCCCGGTTTACTATCACCAGATCCAGGTCGGGCGGGTGGTCAGCTACGCACTCAATGAGCAGAGCGACGACATCGAGCTGCAGATCTTCATCGAAGCCCCCCATCACCAGCGGGTCTTCACCCATACCCGGTTCTGGAACGCCGCCGGCGTCGACATCTCGCTCGACGCCGAGGGACTTAAAGTCGACACCGAATCGCTCGTGACCATCTTATCCGGCGGCATCGCCTTCGCCACTGCCGACCCGGCTGACCCAGGCGAGCCGGCCGCTGCCGACGCCGAGTTCACCCTCTATCCCGACCGCCGCAGTTCTTTGCAGAAAAGCTACCAGCTCAAGCAGCGGTTCCTGCTCTACTTCAACGAGTCGGTCCGCGGCCTGGCCCCCGGTGCGCCGGTCGAGTTTCGCGGCATCCGCATCGGCCAGGTCACCGCCGTCGACCTCGAATTCCACATGGAGGACATGGAGTTCCGCATCCCGGTGGTAGTCGAGATCGAGCCGGAGCGGGTCAGCATTACCGGCAGCGACGCCATAGATCCCGAAGCGCTCGCTCCCAAGCTGGTCGAGCGGGGACTGCGGGCTCAGCTCAAGCTGGTCAACCTTCTGACCGGACAGCTGGCGGTCAGCCTCAATATCTATCCCAACGAGCCGAAGGCGGAGCTCATCTACGGCGGCCCCTATCCGGAAATGCCGACCCTGCCGACGCCACTCGAGGAAATTGCCGGCACGGTCAGCAGCCTGCTGAAGAAAATCGACCAGATTCCCTTCGACAAAATAGCCGGCGGGCTGGAGCGAGACCTGGCCACCTTCGACACCACCCTGAAAACGGCGGACGTCACCCTTAAAACCCTCGATGAAACCCTGGTGACCCTGCAGACGCTGGCGAAAAACATCGATACCGAGGTAGCACCGGCGGCAACGGCAACCATCGAAGAGCTGCGCCGCACCCTTGCCACACTGCAGAATAATTTCGGTGCCGATTCGTCACTCAGCTTCGAAGCCGGCCAGGCCCTTGACGAATTTACCAAGGCGGCGCGCAGCCTGCGAGCGCTGACCGACTACCTCGAGCGTCACCCCGAGTCGCTGTTACGCGGCAAGAAAGGAAATCAATGATGAAAGCCACCCGTGTGGGCATCGCCCTGATCATCCTTCTTTTCGCCGGTGGCTGCACTCTCCTTTCGACCCCGTCTGCGAGCTTCTACACCCTCTCATCGGAGGCCACCCCCACCAACGGCAGCTCACCGCTGGCGGTCGGGATAACCCAAACCGAGTTCCCCGACGCCCTCGACCGCCCGCAGATCATGCTGCGCACCAGTGAAAACCGTCTAGAAATTCAGGAACTGCACCGCTGGGCAGGACCGCTCGATCAGCAGCTGGTGCATACCCTGACTGAAAACCTGGTGCGCCTGACCGGCAGTCAGCACATTGCCCCTGCCCCCTGGGAAAAGGGATTCGCCCCAGACCGCAAGCTTTCGGTGGCGATCCTTCGCTTTGACGGAGTACCGCTGGGCTCGGCCCTGCTGCGGGTGCGCTGGACCCTGAACGATGGCGAAGGCAAGTTGCTGCACATGCAGACCTCAACCCTGCATGAACCTGCCGGCGCCTCGATCGAATCGCTGGTAGCCGCCCAAAGCCGCCTGGTCGCCCGTCTTGCCGAGGAAATCGCCGACGCGCTGAGTGTGCCCTGATCGTCTGACGGCAGGCAAAACATTATTGTCAACGCAATGGCGCAGAGAACGCCAGTTCAAGACCCTTGGACACGAATTTCACGGATGACCACGGATTTAACCCAAAAACAGGTTTCGGTTTAACTTTGCGCTCTTTGCGCCTTTGCGGTGAAACCCAGATTTTACCGCCCGTTCGCTTCGCTCTCTCAAGTCGCAAAGACCGCAAAGAAAACCTTTCAAACAAGATCTTCGGCCACGAATTGGCACGAATAACAGCTTAAACATGATATTCCTGCTGTTGCTTTTGCTGTTATCCGCCTTTATCCGTAGTTATCTGCGTTCGACAACTGTTTTTAACAGGGTCTTTAAATCTTTTTTTCGAACACAGAGAAAATTAAAAAAACGGCCCTGAAAATAATTTTCAGGGCCGTTTCTCATCTTCGTATCTAGACTCCCAAAGTAAAGATCCCCGCCGTTTTACGCGACAGCCGCACATCGATGCCGCCGTCGCTCACCAGGATGTCGGGCACCGTCTCAACCTGGCTCAGCAACATCCGGCCGTCAGCCAGCAGGGCTTTGACCCGCGGCGGAATGTTGCCGTTGCCGGCAAGCCCGATCCGTACCGGCGACGGCATCGCCTCGCGCCCGTTGTTGATCACCACCAGCACCAGGTTGCCGCGAAATTCCCGCAGGTAGGCGTAGATGAAATGGTCGACATAAAGGGTGAAGAGATAGCCGTAACAGATAGCGGGGTTTGCCTTGCGAAAACGGATCAGATGGCACAAGTGTTCGAAGACGTCCAGTTCAAAGGCGTGCAGCGGCTTCGGCCGGTGATCCGGGCCAAACAATGCCCAAGGCATGTCGCGGCGGTTATCCGGGTCGTGGCGGCCCTCCATGCCAATCTCGCTACCGTAATAAATCTGCGGGATGCCGCGGGTAGTGAACAGAAAAGAAAAGCACAGTTTGAGGATCTCCCGGGCCAGGTCGCGGTCCCAATGCCCGCCCCGGTCGAGGATCTCGGTGGTGATGCGCTTATCGAGGTCATGATTATCGAGCAGGGTCACCAGTCGGTTAGCGTTGGTGTACGCCTTGTCGCGGTCGAGCATCCCCTTGGCCTCGCCGGAATGCAGTCGGGGCCGGGCAATCCGGGTCATCGGCTGATCCCAGACCAGGGTCTCCTTAATGGCGTTGCAGAGGGGAAAGTCGAACAGGGTGTCAAAATCGTTCTGCTGCTGGTAACGGCCAACGAATACCGGGTCGTAATCGAGCACCTCGCCGATCAGGGTGACCTGGGGATGGCGGGTCTTGACCTGCGACTTGAACAGGTACCAGAAGGCGTTCTCAACGTGTTTGACCGTATCCATGCGGATGCCGTCGATGCCGGTTTCCTCGATCCAGTCGAGAACATTCTGCACGAAGTAATCGCCGACCTCGATCTGGTCGTGGTCCAGATCGGGCAGACCGGAAAGCCACCCCTCGACCGGGTCGCCCTCGCGGTGCTCGTTGAAATGCCGATCTTCGAAGTGTCGCTCGGGATAATCGAGGTATTCCCGGGTATGGTAGCCGGTGTGATTGACCACCATGTCGAGGATCACCTTGAGCCCTGCTTGGTGAAAGGCGTCAACCAGCCGCTTGAGATGGGTCCGACTCTGCCTGGCGGTCTCGTTTCTAGTCCCGCTCAAGCGCCAGTCAACCCGCGCGAAATCCATCGCCCAGTAGCCATGGTAGCCGGCGCTGTCATAGAAGCTGCCGATATTCAGGTAGACCGGAGTCAGCCAGATAGCAGTAACCCCGAGTTCCTGAAAATAGGGGATCTTCTCTTTCAGCCCGGCAAAATCTCCGCCGTGAAAGCCCTTCGGATTAGCCGGATCGAGATCCCGCTCGGCGCTGCGGTTGCCATTGCAAAAGCGGTCGGTAACCACGAAATAAATAACGTCGTCCTGAGTCAGCAGAGGAGTTCTCCTTCAAGGGAGGGGACAGGAAAACGACAAAAGCTAGAATCCTTTTACCAGAAGTTTTCGCGACGACAACGATTCCGCAAAAATAAAACGCCCCTTCCAACCGGAAGGGGCGTTTCCTCTGTCGTCTGTGGGCTGTCGTCTACCCCTACAAAACAGCCAGTTCCTCGTTGGAGTAGGTAATGTGCTTGAGGCCATCTTTGGCGACGCGGAAGGTGTTTTCGATGCCGACCGCGCCGAGGCCAGGGTAGACCGCCTTAGGTTCGAAGGCGAAGACCATGTTCTCTTCGAGGACCTGGTCCTTGAAGCCGCGGGCGATGAAGGGATATTCATCCATCTCGACGCCGATGCCATGGCCGATAAAGGAGACCTGGGCGCCCTTGGACCCCATGAAGTAATCCTCGTAGCCCATCTCGCAGGCCAGATTGTAGCAGTCGTCGTAGATCGCGCCCCAGGCGACACCGGGACGGGCGATCTCCTTGAGCCGGTTCTGAATCTGGTACATGTCGATGTAGGCTTTTCTGAGCTGATCGGGGAGCCCGCCGACGCAAAGGGTGCGGGTCTGGTCGACCAGGTAGCCGTCAAAGGCGCCGGCGAAGTCGACGATGATCGGCTCGTTTTCGCGGATCACCTTGTAGCTCGCGCCCTGGCCGATGGAGGGGTTGACCCCGATGCCGCCCAAGGGGGCGTCGAGAAAGGCCGGGGCCGCGCTGTCGGTGCCGGAGAAGATGTGACCGTAGAAGAGTTCGGAGTTAAAACCGCGCATGCGGCTGATCCCCTGGTGACCTTCCTTGCGGGCAGTGAATTCGAGTTCGGCGGCCAGCTCGAGGTCGGACATGCCGACCTTGATCACTTCGCAGGCCCGCTTGTAGACTTTGTCGACCTGCAGGGCGGCGTCTTTCATGATGTTGATTTCGTAGTCGGACTTGATCGCCCGCACGGTACGGATCAGCGGGGTGGCGTCAGAGATGATGGAGCCGGCAAGCACTTTTTGAAAACGCTGAAACAGGGCCACCGGCACCACGTCGAGCTCCATGCCGAGCTGCTTCGCCTGCGGATAGCCGTATCCGGAAACTACCCCCGGGATATCTTTCGGGCTCTTGAACGGGATGACTTCTTTGAGACCGCATTCCATGCGGGCCCGGCCGTGATCCTTGCGCACCAGGTAGAGGGGTTCGCCGCTGGCGGGAACATAGAGCACCCCCTGCTGGATCGAGCCGGTGAAGTAAAAGAGGTCGGCGCTCTGCATCATCAGCACGGCGTCGAGACCGGCCGGGGCCATCAGGGCCTGAAGTTTTTTATAGCGGTTTTCGAGTTCGCTGGCAGGGGTAATGCGCATGGGCCTTCTCTCCTCTTATTCATTATTCGTAAGGGTTTGCTGTTGCCTGATCCGTGTAAATCAGATTTTATCCGCGTCCAAAAGGTTGTGCCGTTGCTTCAGAACCACAAGCAAAGCCAGGTCAAGATCTCTGGACGCGGATTTCACGGATCGACACGGATTTAAACCAAAACCAGGACCTGGCTTTCTCTGCGCCTTTGCGGCTCTGCGTTACCATAGCCTTTGGTTTTCCGGTTTGGCAGGGCCGTGCCCATCCAATCACGCCGTTTCAACCCCGGCGTCCTCTTCGAGTTGCAGATCGCGGATCGCCATCTCGCGCAGCTTGAACTTCTGGATCTTGCCGCTGGCGGTCATCGGGAACTCGTCGACGAACTTGACGTAGCGGGGAATCTTGTAATTGGCGATGCGGCCCTTGCAGAAGTCGATGATCTCCTCCTCGCTGCAGGAGACGCCTCCCTTGAGCATCACCGCGGCCATGACCTGCTCGCCGAACTTGCGGTCGGG
>JAQYWA010000609.1 GCA_030145265.1 Desulfuromonas sp.
CTTGTATCCGGCGATCACAGCCTGCCCTTCGCTGGACAGCAGGTAGTCGATAAAGGCCTGGGCCAGCGCCTGCTTGACGTGGGGATGACGCTGCGGGTTGACCATGATCACGCCGTAAGGGTTGAACAGCCGTTTGTCCCCTTCGGATACGATCTGCAGGTCGCTCTTGTCGGCAAAGGCGATCCAGGTGCCGCGATCCGAAAGGGTGTAGCCCTGGCGCTCGGTGGCCATGGTAATCACCTCGCCCATGCCGCGCCCCGCTTCGAGGTACCAGTCCCCGGCCGGCACCACCCCGGCGGCCTTCCAGAGCGCCTTCTCCTTGCTGTGGGTTCCAGACTGGTCGCCGCGGGAAACGAAGACGGCGGGGGCAGCGGAAATGCTTGCCAGGGCCTCGACCACGTCGGAACTGCCAAGCGCCCCGGCAGGATCCGCAGAAGGTCCGAGCAGAACAAAATCGTTGAACATGACGTCTTTGCGCCCGACACCGTAGCCGCCGTTGACGAAAGCGTCTTCCTTGGCCCGGGCGTGAACCATGACCACGTCAACGTCGCCGGCCTCGCCGAGCTTAAGAGCTTTGCCGGTGCCGACGGCGATCACGTCGACCTTGCAGTCGTTAGCCTTTTCAAAAGGGGGCAGCAGCTCGGCCAGCAGCCCGGAGTTTTCCGTCGAGGTGGTGGTCGCCAGACGCAGGCGCGCTTCAGCAGCGGCCAGCGAAGGAACCAGGGTGATCAGCAGCAGAAGCAGGCTGAGAAAAATGCGGACGTTAAACATGTTGAATCTCCTCGTTGATTTCGTGATGAAATAAAAAAGCCCCTCCCAAAATGGAAAGGGCCCCACTGTCGGCACAGGGTGCCGGTCAACCGAGGGTCTCCTTTCCAAACGGGAGGCCCGGCCGTTTCCAGCCGAACCCGTAGACCGCACGCCTTAGGGTTTATCCCGGTAGGCCGTACGATTCGGAGAAGTCGTTATTATAAATTGTTTTAGGACATCTGCCTACCGGCATTTGCCATTTTTTCAGATCCGGCAGAATTTTCTACAGTCGCAAAAAAGGAATGACCAGCCGCCGGCACCTTATCCCGCAAGGCGAAGTATTCCTGGGGAGTGTTGATGTTGCGGAACGACATTCCCTCTGGATCGACCTGCAGCAGTTCCGCCGCCGCCACCTCGTCTACCTTGACCTCGGGGAAAAACAGGATGATCTTGCGCCG
>JAQYWA010000138.1 GCA_030145265.1 Desulfuromonas sp.
CAAAAGAGTTACCCAGGAAGGATTCACCAACATGGCCGAAGAAGCGAAGCAGGAGGTCGATAAATTCCCCAATTCGGTAATGGCTGCCGTGAGGGAATGGCCCCGCGCCCGCAAGTTCAGCTTCGCGGCGGTTGCCCTGTTGTGTCTGATGTTTTTCGGTCTCATCATTGCCCAGACACAACGTGCCGATTACCGCCTTTTGTTCGCCAACCTACCGAATGAAGATGCCGGCGCCGTGGTCAGCTGGCTCAATGGGGCGAAGATCCCTTATCAGCTGGAAGATGGCGGCAAGGAGATTCATATTCCGGCCGACAAGGTGTATGAAACCCGACTGGAGCTGGCCGGAATTGGATTGCCTCAGGGAGGCGGAGTCGGTTTCGAAATTTTTGACAAGCAAAGTTTCGGTTTGACCGATTTTGCCCAGAAGGTGAATTACCGCCGGGCGATGCAGGGAGAGCTGGCCCGGACCATTGCTTCGTTGGGGCCGGTTGAGGCAGCTCGTGTACACCTGGCTCTGCCGGAGAAGCGGGTTTTCAAGGAGCAACAACAGGCAGCGACTGCATCGGTTATTCTCAAACTGGTTCCGGGACGGCAATTGGCTGAGTCACAGGTCCAGGGGATTGTTAATCTTGTGGCAGGGAGCGTCGAGGACCTGGAGATGGGTCGGGTTACGGTTATTGATTCTTCCGGCCGGGTGCTCTCGAAGTCCACTATCGATGGTGATGCTGGGCCGATGGTTGCGAGTAAACTGGATTACCAGAGTGCCGTGGAGACGCGCCTTGAAGCACGGGCCCAGTCGCTGCTCGATCGGGCTTTGGGAACCGGAAATTCCCTGGTGCAGGTGACCGCTGCCCTCGATTTTTCGCAACGGGAGCGTCTTGAGGAGAGCTATGATCCCGAGCGGTCGGCTGTACGGAGTGAGCAGGCCAGCGAAGAAAAAGGCGGCACCGAGATGGTCGGTGGCGTCCCTGGAGCCAAGGCCAATCTAGGCGACGGCCAGCAGGAGCGGAAGGTCATTCCGAACAGCCGCACCGATGAAACCACCAATTACGAGATCAGCAAGGTGGTAAGTAAACTGGTAGCGCCGGTAGGTGAGGTGAAAAACATCTCGGTATCGGTGCTGGTCGCCGACCGTCTGCAGCCGGCCGGGGACGGCGGCGAATCGAGCTACGTTCCCCGGAGCGTCGAGGAACTGGCTTCCATTGAAACCATGGTAAGAAGCGCACTGGGGCTCAATGACAGTCGCGGCGACCAGATTTCGGTTGTTTCCCGCACCTTTGAACGGGATTTTTTTGCCGAGGACGTTTTGGAAACCTCCACCGTGGGTGGTTTTTATGAGTATCTGCCCTTTATCAAGTTTGCCCTTTTGGGGTTGGGGGCGCTCCTGATTTATTTCCTGCTGGTCAGGCCGATGGTCAAGACCATGCGCGGGGAGAGCAAAAGAGTGGAGCATTACAAGACCGTCGAGGAGCTTGAATCGGAGTTGACCGGGAAGCCTCTGAAGCTCACGGCAGATGGGGTGGATATGGAGACCATGAAATTGCGGCAGGAAATCACGCAATCACCGACCCCGCCGGCCCAGGTCATTAAAGCCTGGCTCAACGAGAGCTGAGGGGGAGAACCCAATGGAACCGACCAAGCTGACCGGGGTGCAAAAATCAGCTATTTTGCTGCTGTGTCTGGGAGAAGATGTTGCTGCCCAGATTTTCGAATCGCTGACTGATAGGGAAGTCCGTCTGATCAGCAGCTGCATGATGGAGATCGATCATGTGCCGGCCAAGGTGACCAATCAGGTGATCGCCGAATTCCGCAAGGCGCAAGATGAGTCGCTGGGCCTGTTTATTCAGGGTGACTCGTTTATGCGTCGTGCGATTGCCTCCGGTAAGGACCCGCATCGGGCGGAAATGCTTATGGATCAGGTGGATGCCGGAGATGAGCCGCGTCCCCTTGAAACGATTTCCATGATGCAGCCGCGGATGGTGGCAGGTTTGCTGCAGAGTGAACATCCGCAGACCGTGGCGCTTGTCCTGTCGACTCAGAAGCCAGACCATACGGCCAAGGTTCTCGGGTATTTTCCCGAAGACCTGCAGGGCGAGACCCTGTACCGAATTGCCAAGATCGACAAGGTCTCTCCGGAAGTCATTGTCGAGATTGAAAATGTGCTACAGCTGGAAATTGGTTTCGTGGCCAGTCGCGATCAATCTCAGGTCGGTGGTCTGGATCAGGTGGTCGATATCCTGGGTCGTTTGAGCAAAGGGATGGACAAGGTCATCCTCACCGGGATCGAAACCACCGACTCGGAGATGGCAGAAGAAATCAGGCAGAGAATGTTCACCTTTGCCGACCTGGCCGACCTCGGAGGCCGGGCGCTGCAGACCGTCCTGCGGGAGATCAACAACGACCAGCTCACCCTGGCCCTCAAGACGGCCACCGAATCGGTCAAAGAGAAAATTTTCAGCAACATTTCGAGCCGGGCGGCCGAGATGATCGTGGAAGACCTCGAGGCTATGGGGCCGGTCAAGCTTTCCGACGTCGAAGCGATGCAGCAGTCCATTGTCAAGGAGGCACTGCGGCTGGAGGAAGAAGGGCAGATAGTCATTCCGGGCAGAGGAGGCGCGGATGCAATTGTCTAAAATTTACCGGGGGCAGTACGGGGCTGCTATTAAACGCCTGGAGTTCCAGGAGTTTGATGTGAACGGTGAACTGCCTGAAGGGACCTGGACGGCGACAGCGGCGGCCGAGTTTACGCCAGAGCTGCTTTCCAAGGAAACGGTTGCCGGTCCGCGTGCGGAGACGACGATCGAGGCTGATCCGGCTGATCCGGTTGCCAAGCGGGATTTTGCCCGGGAACAGCAGGAACTGGAACTTCGATTGCAATCGGCTTTTGCGGAGGGGCGCCTGGCCGGGCTTCAGGAAGCCGCGACCGCCGCGGTGGAACGCTTTGACCAGGTGATCGATGCCCTTGGTCTAGCCCTGGAGGACGTCAGCCAGCTGCGGGAACGGCTGCTCAGGGACAGCCGTGCCGACATGGTGCGACTGGTGATGGCTATTGCCCGGCAGGTGATTCATGTCGAGGTCTCTGTCAACCGGGATACTGTGTTGTCGACGATCGATCGGGCTTTGCAGTCGGCGGTACGGGCCGATGCCTACCAAATCAATGTGCATCCTGATGATCTGCTGCAGGCGACGGAGAAAAAACCACTGTTTCTGGCCAGCATCAGCAGCCTCAAAAATATCTCCTTTCAGGCGAATGCCGCTGTGGCGCTCGGTGGTTGCCTGGTCGAATCAGAGCTGGGCGAGGTCGATGCCACGATCGATAGTCAGCTCGAAGAAATCCGGCGGGTGCTGCTGGCGTCTCTGGAGCCATCCTGATGGAGCAGTTACTTCAGCGTATCGCCGAGATGGAAACCTTCCAGTGCAGCGGGAAAATCACCAAAATCGTCGGTTTGATCGTTGAAGGTTACTGCCCTGCTTCTACCGTCGGGGCCCTGTGCGAACTGGTACCGTTAAATGGCGGGCCGCCGGTGCCGGCGGAGGTGGTCGGCTTCCGCGATTCCAAGGCGCTACTGATGCCCCTCGGTGAATTGCGAGGGCTGGGTCCTGGTTGTCTCATCCGGGTTCGTCAGAGCAGCGCCATGCTGCCGGTCGGAGCCGGTCTGCTGGGGCGTGTGATTGATGCCATGGGGGTTCCGATGGACGGTTTGCCCCAACCCCAGTGCGAGGCGGAAATGCCCATCTATGCGTTGCCGGTCGGACCGATGGCGCGTAAGAAGATTGACCAGCCTCTGGATCTCGGGATTCGGGCGATCAATGGGTTGCTGACCTGCGGCAGCGGTCAGAGGATGGGGATCATGGCCGGCTCCGGGGTGGGAAAAAGCGTCCTGTTGGGGATGATTGCCAAGAATACCCGGGCCGATGTCAATGTGATCGCCTTGATCGGCGAGCGCGGCCGGGAGGTGCGAGAATTCATTGAGCGCGATCTGGGCGAAGAAGGGCTTTCCCGCTCGGTGGTTATCGTGGCGACCTCGGATCAGGCGCCGCTGCTGCGCATGCGTGGCGCTTTCGTGGCGACCACCATTGCCGAATATTTTTGCCAGCAAGGACAGAATGTTCTGCTGATGATGGACTCGGTAACCCGTTTCGCCATGGGCATGCGGGAAGTCGGCCTGGCTATCGGCGAGCCCCCCACCACCAAAGGTTATACCCCTTCGGTCTTTGCCACCCTCCCCAAACTGCTGGAACGCGCCGGTAGCTTCAAGGGGCATGGCAGCATCACCGGCCTGTATACGGTGCTGGTAGAAGGGGATGACATGAATGAGCCCGTTGCCGATGCGGTTCGGTCGATTCTTGATGGCCATATCGTCCTCTCTCGTGATCTGGCAGCGAAAAACCATTACCCCTGCATCGATATTCTCAACTCGGCCAGTCGTGTAATGCGCGATATTGTCAGTGGGGAACACTTTATGCAAAATGGCCAGGTACGGGAAATTTTAGCAACCTATAGGGAAGCCGAAGACCTGATTAATATTGGAGCCTATGTCCCTGGCAGCAACGACCGGATCGACTTTGCCCTGTCCAAGATAGAAGAGGTCATTCAATATCTGCGGCAGGGGATGGATGAGGCGGTTAATTTTGAGTCGACCGTGGAAGAGCTGGCAGACCTCGAGCCGGAACGTCCGCAGGGAGGGGGGTTGCCGGCGGGGGTTGAGCGACGGGGTTCGAATCGCCCGGCGAAATGATGAACATTCAGTCGTTCTGAAGAGAAAGGGTTCATTCCATGGCAAAAGGATTCAAGCTTCAGTCGGTACTGAAACACCGTGGGCTGCTGGAAGACCTGGCCCGTCAGCGGCTGGCCGAAACTCTCAGCCGGGAGCAGGCTTTACGGGCTGAAATGGACCGAGTCCGTAGTGGCATAGAGTCATTGCAGGTGGAACTTTGTCAACGGCAGATGCACGGCATCTCTGTTCAGGATTTACTCCTTTACGAAGCGCATATCGATCATCGAGGTAAGCAGATTGCTGAGTTGAAACGACAGACTAAGCGGACTCAGGACGATGTGGCCGGTTGTCGGATGGCGCTTTGTCAGGCGAGCCAGGACAAGCAGCTACTGGAAAATCTCAAGGACAAAAAAATGGCAGAGCATCGAAGGTTGCTACATGCGCAGGAGACTCGCCAGTTGGATGAGATTGCTTTGCAGGTCGGGAACAGAAAACAATGAGAACATCACTGCTTGTCAGCCTGGCTGGAGTTTTGCTGCTGTCCGCTAGTGTTTGGCAGGCCCCGCTCGGGGCGGCTGAGCAGGCGGCTCATCCCGCATCGGTAGAGGAGCGACGGCTGCAGCTCTCGATTCAGGAGGAAATTGCCAAGACGCGGCAGCAGGCGGAATCCTTGCGACTTAAGGAAATAGAGCTAAAGACTCTCGAGCTGGAGGTCGATAAGAAATTGGACGCTTTGAAGGTGGCCCGGGAAGAGCTGACCCAGTTGTTGGCCCAGAAGGACGAAGAGGAAAGCAAGAAAATCAGGCAACTTTCCAAGATTTACGAAAAGATGGAGTCGGCAAAAGCAGCGGCGCTGCTGGTCAGTTTGGATGAGAAACTAGCCATTGGCATTTTGGCGGGAATCAAGAAGAAGACCGCCGGTAAGATTCTGAACGAAATCGAGCGGGAAAAGGGAGCCAGTCTGAGCAAGGCCTATACTTCCCTGCACTGAGGCAGTATCGGCAATCTTAGTTGCCGTTTTTCAAAATACGATAGAAAGGAGGTGAAAAAGAATGCAAACCATAATGTTTGATTTACCTGCAGTTGCTCCCATGGTCCCACAGGGGAAAGGCATTGCCGGGGAAGGTGGCCAGTCTTTTGCGCAATTTTTCGACAAGCTTCCGGGTACTTTGCGTGCGGTCACACCAGAGGAAGGGATGGCCGGCCTGTTGGCTGCCCTGACG
>JAQYWA010000610.1 GCA_030145265.1 Desulfuromonas sp.
GTTCGGGCAGCTGGTCAGCTCCCCCGGACAGGTCATCTTCTGGCAGGCCCTATTTGTCGCCGGCACCGTGGCAATTGTCATCGGCGGGATCCGCGGCGGCATAGAGCGCTGGAGCAAGATTCTTATGCCGGTGCTCTTTCTGCTTCTGGTGTTGCTGTTTGTTCGCGGTATGCTCTCGCCGGGGGCGCAAGCCGGTCTCGAATTCATGTTCCGTCCCGATTTTCACAACCTGACCCCGGCAGCACTGCTCGACGCCTTAGGGCACGCCTTTTTCACCCTTTCACTGGGGGCTGGCGTGATGATCACTTACGGCTCCTACCTTGACCGGGATGCCGATCTCTTCTCGCTCGCCCTGCGGATCACCTTGCTCGATACGGTCGTGGCCCTCCTTGCCGGGCTGGCCATTTTCCCCATCGTCTTTGCCGCCGGCCTCGAGCCCGGTGCCGGCCCCGGCCTGGTCTTTCAGACCATTCCCATTGTCTTTTCCGGCTTGCCGTTCGGTTCGGTGCTGGCAACGGTCTTCTTCGTCCTGCTGGCTTTTGCCGCGCTTTCTTCGTCCATCTCTATGCTCGAAGCGGTGGTCGCCTACCTGATTGACGAAAAAGCCTGGTCGCGGCCGCTGGCGACCCTGCTGGTTGGTGCCGCCGCCTTTCTGTTCGGCCTCCCATCGGCGCTTTCCTTTAACCGCTGGGCCGAGGTGAAACCCCTTTTTGGTAAAAACTTTTTTGACCTGTGCGATCTGCTGGTCTCTTCGTACCTGCTGCCTCTGGGCGGGCTGTTTGTGGCGATTTATGCTGGCTGGTTCTGGAAGGGGGCGGAGGAAAAAGCCGAGCTGGTCGGGCCGACCAGGCGTCCCTTGCTCTTTCCCCTCTGGCACTTTCTGTTGCGCTTTGTTGCCCCGGCGGCAGTGCTGATCATTCTGCTCAACCAGTCCGGGATTCTTAAGGGATAGCCCATGCCTGAGCTGCCCGAAGTCGAAACCACCCGGAGGGGGATCGCGCCGCTGGTCGAAGGGAAAACCATCGCAGCCGTGACGCTCCGGACGGCCGGATTGCGTTGGCCCTTTCAGCCGCGACTGGGTGAGCTCCTTGCCGGGCAGATCATTCACAAGGTGGAGCGCCGGGCCAAATACTTGCTGTTGCGCTGTGGCAGCGGCACCCTTATCCTGCACCTGGGGATGTCCGGACATCTGCGGGTGGTCTCCCA
>JAQYWA010000611.1 GCA_030145265.1 Desulfuromonas sp.
CGCCACCAAACGCCGTGGGGGGCCGCCATCAACTATGACGGTCCGCAAAGTCGGGTGGTGCGCGATTTCTTCATCCACAATGCCCTTTACTGGCTCGAGGAATACCGCCTGGACGGGCTCAGGCTCGATGCCGTTCACGCCATCTGCGACGATTCACGACCGGACATTCTGACCGAGCTTGCCGAAGCAGTCAGAAACGGACCGGGCCGGCTGCGGCAGGTGCATCTCGTCCTCGAAAACGATGCCAACCAGGCCCGTTATCTCGAGCGCCAGGAGGGTCGTCCGCGCTGGTACACGGCGCAATGGAACGATGATATCCATCACTCTTTTCATGTGCTGCTCACCGGCGAAGAGGAAGGCTACTATGCCGATTACCGGGAGGCCCCCGCGGCGGACCTCGGCCGCTGCCTGGCCGAAGGTTTTGCCTACCAGGGAGAACCGTCCGAATACCAAGAGGGGAAAAGGCGGGGGGAGCCAAGCGCGGCGCTTCCCGCCACCGCCTTTGTCTCCTTTCTCCAGAATCACGATCAGATCGGAAACAGAGCTTTCGGAGAGCGGCTCACCATGCTCGCCGAGGAACAGAGTCTTCGGGTCATGATCGCCGTCGCGCTGCTCGCCCCTTCTCCGCCGCTGCTCTTTATGGGCGAGGAGCTCGGCACGCCCACGCCGTTTCCCTTCTTTTGCGATTTTGGCCCCGAGCTCCAGGAGGCGGTGACCACAGGCCGGCGTAAAGAATTCGCCAGGTTTGCGGCCTTTCGCAAAGCCTCCGCCCGGGCCCGTATCCCCGACCCGATGGCGGCTGATACCTATTTACGCGCCAAGATTCGGTGGGAAGAAGCGAACTCAGAACGGGGACTTGCCTGGAGGAGCTTTTATCGGGGACTGCTCCGCCTGCGCCATCGATTTGTCGTTCCCCTCCTTGCCAATATGCCAGGTCATGGCTCTCGCTTTTATCTGATCGGCAAGCGGGCGCTTCTAGTCGAATGGCGATTGGGCGACGGTTCCATGCTTCGCCTGGTGGCCAATGCCGACGGAAAAATACTCTCGGCCATTCCCGAGGTGCGGGGCACGGTCTTCTATGAAAGCGAACCCGGTCTTGCGAGCAGGCTGCGCCACGGCAGCATCCCCCCCTGGTCGGTGGCATGGTTCCTCGAGCCCGCCGAAGGGAGCATTTCATGAGCACCGCCATAATCGACCAACTGGCCG
>JAQYWA010000139.1 GCA_030145265.1 Desulfuromonas sp.
GAGCAGGTCGAAAGCTGCGTCCATTTCAGTCTCCTCGGCGCGAAAGGCCAGGTGGGTCAGCTTTTGCGGTGTGGCCACCAGGTGAAACGGGCGGGCATGCAGTTCGTCGTACAGGGCGTCGCGCAGAGGATGGGTGGAAAAGGGCAGGCCGAAAAATTCTGACATATGTTAAGCGATCCTCGTTTTTGTTGTTCGCAGGTCGGAGTCATTCCCAGGATTAAGCTATATCTGGGGATATAAAGCAAACCATGGGAATGATGGCGTAACCCTGGCGCTGGTAGTCGGTCAGGTTAATCCAAAGAGCAACCGCAACAGCTTCGTCGGTTTCAGTGCTCGCTGTAGCCGAGTACCACCAACAGGCAGCTACCGTCGGCGATGACGTTGATGCCGGCTTTGAGACAGGCTTCGACAGCGGCCGGGCTTTCCGCGCCGGGCTGCATCCAGATGTTTTTGATTCCCTTGGCGATGGCCGTTGCTACCACCTTTTCTGTTGCCTGGGGAGGTGTAATCATTGAGATGCTATGCACTTCGTCGGGAAGCTCGGCTACCGAGGCGGCGCAGGGGAGCCCCTCGATTTCTTTCTGCGCCGGATGGACGGGAATGGCTTTACGTCCCTGCATCAGGTAGCAGCGCAACACCTTGTTGCCGTACTTTTCCCGTTTGGGCGAGGCGCCGACCACGCCGAAGATGGGGGATTCGAGAAAGCTGGCAATCTGTTGGTCGATGGTTGAACTCATCGGGATCTCCTTAACCGGGTAGGATAGCAATAGCAAGGTCAAGCAAAGGGCCGGGATAGAGACCCAGCATCAGGGTCGCGGCCAGGCAGAAAGCCAGCACTCCGTGCTCTTCAATTACCCCGCGATGCAGGCAGGCCGACCGCTCGTCAGCCATGAACAGCACAATAATCGGACGCAAATAATAATAGATCGAGAGGATTGATGCAAGCACGCCGAACAGGGCCAGCCCGAGGTAGCCGGCTTCGATAGCAGCATAGAAGATGCCGAACTTGCCGATGAAACCGGCCGCCGGCGGCACCCCGGCCAGCGACAGCAGAAAGAAGGCCAGCGCCGCGCCGCGCCGCGGGTGGTGGTAGCCGAGGCCGGCCAGGTCGGCGTAGTCCTGCGGCTCCTGGCCCTGAATGGCGAAGGAGGTGATGATGCCGAAGGCGCCGAAGTTGGCGACGGTATAGACCACCAGGTAGAAAACCACCGCGCTGAAACCGGCACTGCCGCCGGCCAGCAAGGCAGTCAGCACATAGCCCATGTGGACCACTGAAGAATAGGCCAGCATCCGTTTAATGTTGGTTTGACGCAGGGCGCAGAGGGAACCGACCAGCATGGAGAGGACCGCCAGTACCCAGAGCACCGGGGCCAGGTCAGCCATGGAGGGGGCCGGGACCCCCTGCATGACGACAATGAGGGCTGCCAGCAGGGAACCTTTGGCGCCGGTCGAAAGCAGGGCGGTGACCGGTGCCGGAGCACCCTGGTAGACGTCCGGGGTCCACAGGTGGAAGGGGACCAGCGAGGCTTTGAAGCCGATGGCCGTCAGCATCATCCCCCAACCGAGCAGGCCCAGCGGCCGCATTCCCGCTTCGGTACCGAGAGCGGTCATCGCTTCCGGCAGATGGAAAGTGCCGGTAGCAGTGTAGATCAGGGCGATGCCGAAGCTGAGCAGACCGGTGGCGACGATCCCCATGACCAGGTATTTCAGCCCGGCTTCGGTGCCTAAGGCACAGTTCTTGTCGATGGCGATCAGGATATAGAGGACCAGGGTGAACGATTCGAGGCCGAGAAAGATTCCGATCAGCGAGCTGGCCGAGGAGAGCAGGCACATGCCGGCGGCGGCGAACAGCACCAGCGAGGTGTACTCGCCGCCGGGGAAGCGGCGGTCCTCGCCGTAGCGCAGCGACAGCAGCAGGGTCATTCCTGCCGCCAGCGACCAGAGCACGGTGAAGAAGCGGGCATAGGGACCGCAGCTAAACATTTTGGCTACCTCGTCCAGCGGCGCCGGCCAGCAGGCGGCGGCGATCGCTGCCGAGGCGGCCGTGAGCACGCCGATCAGCAGCAGCGGGCGGCGGGCCGGTTTCCAGGCACCGACCATGAGTACAAAGGTGGAACCGAAAACCAGGATCAGCAGCGGCAGCAGGGCGTAGAGTTCGAGTCCGCTCATGGCATCCCTCCCTGGGCCAGCATCAGCCCCTCAACCAGCAGTCGCACCGGTTCCTGCAGCGGTTGCAGAAAGGGGTCGGGGTAGAGGCCAAGCCAGAGCGTGACCACGGCCAGCGGCACCAGTGCCAGCAGTTCGCGCCAGGAAAGGTCGGGCCAGGTGCGTCCCGGCGGACGGGTTCCCCAGAGCACTCCCTGGACCATGCGCAGAATGTAAGCGGCGGCGAAGACCACGCCGGGCAGCGCCAGGGCGCCCCACAGCGGGTTGTGCTGGAAGGTGCCGGCAAAGACCAGGATTTCGCCGCTGAAGTTGGCCAGTCCCGGCAGACCGAGGGAAGCCACCGAAAAGAACAGAAAGAAGGCGGCCAGGATCGGCGTTTCTTGCCAGAGCCCGCCGAGCCGGTCGAGCTCGCGGGTGCCGGTGCGGCGACGGATCATCGAGACCAGGGCGAACAGGGCGCCGGTGGTGACGCCGTGGCCGGCCATCAGCAGGATCGATCCCTGCAGGGCGATGACGTTGCCGGCGGCCATGCCGAGCAGCACCACGCCGAGGTGGGAGACCGAGGAGTAGGCGATCAGGCGCTTGATGTCGTTCTGGCGCCAGGCGATCCAGGCCGCATAGTAGATCCCGGTCAGGGCCAGGACCGCTAGCAGCGGCAGGCTGGCGCTCGCCGCGGCGGGAAAGAGCGGGAAGGCGAAGCGCAGAATGCCAAAGGCGCCGGTTTTCAACAGCAGCCCCGCCAGGTCGAGGGAGCCCGCGGTCGGCGCCACCGTGTGGGCGTCGGGGAGCCAGGTGTGCAGGGGGACCACCGGCAGCTTGACCAAAAACGCGAGCATAAAGCCGGCGTACAGCCAGGGCTCCCAGGGGCCGAGCTGGGTCTGTTTGAGAGCGGCCAGGGCAAAGGTGTAGTCGCCGGTCTGCTGGCCGTGCAGCAGGTAGAGGCCGAGCATGGCCAGCAGCATTAGCAGGCTGCCGGTCAGGGTGAAGAGGAAAAATTTCACCGCCGCGTGGACTCGCGGACCGTGTCCCCAGACCCCGATCAGGAAAAACATCGGGATCAGCATCATCTCCCAGAAGAGGTAGAACAGCACCAGGTCGCTGGCCAGAAAGACCCCGAGAATTCCCGATTCGAGCAGCAGCAGCAGGCTGAAAAAGAGGGCGGCGTGCTTTTTCTGGTGCCAGGAGATGATCGTGACGATCACCTGCAGAAAGCCGGTCAGCACCACCATCAGCAGCGAAATACCGTCCATGGCCAGGGTCCAGCGGCAGCCGAAGCGCTCGATCCAGGCGGCATCCTCGAAGCCGTACCAGCCGCCGACCGTCGGCCCCTGCCAAAAGAGCCGGATCGCGATAAGCAGCACGGCTAGGGTCGAGGCCAGGGTGAGCCAGCGGCAGGCCGCAGGCATCCGGCGAAAGACCAGGCATAGCAGGGTTCCGGCCAGCGGCAGGACGATCAGCAGGGTCAGCCAGGGAATATGTGTGGATGCGGACGTCATAGGCGGTTCAGTTCAACCTTTAAATTCTGTTGGCCACGGAGGCACTGAGACACAGAGGATATGCTCATAAACAAAAAACCGGGTAAAAAGGGTAAGGCAGTATCATTACGAAGACTTTCTCTGTGCCTCCGTGGCAAAGCCCTTATCCATGTTTCACCAGCGTTAATAGGAACCAGCTCAGCATCAGCACCAGCCCCCAGCCGAAACCGCTCAAATAGTGAGATATTCGGCCGCTGGTCAGCCGACGCAGGCGATCTCCCAGCTTCAGGCAGCCGCCGGCCAAGGTCTGCAGCAGCTCTTCGATGACCGACTGATCGAGCCCTTTCCAGCAGAAGTCGGCGATAGCGTTAAAGGGGCGCAGCAGCAGGCGCTCGACCACCAGGTCGGCCTGCCAGCCTTGCAGCAGAAAGGTCTTGTACCAGGCCGGTGCTTCGCCCTGGAAGTTGCGGTGGCGGTCGTAGGCGATCAGCCCGCCGAACAAGAAGAGACAGCCGGCCACGGCCGCCAGCAGGTATTCGGTGACATGATCGACAGCGTGACCGGCACCGGCCAGCGGGCCGAGCAGGTGGTGCAGCCATTCGCCGCCGCCGTAGGCTGCCGGCAGATTGAGCAGTCCGCCGGCCAGGCCAAACAGGGCCAGCGGCGGCAGGGTCCAGCGCATCAGTTTCGGCAGCCGGTGGGCATGCCCTTCGGCGCGCGGTTTGCCGGCAAAGACCAGCAGCAGCAGGCGGAAAGTGTAGAGGCTGGTCAGAAAGGCGGTCAGCAGGCCGACCAGCCAGGCCAGCCGGTACCAGCTCCCCTCGTGGGCGAAGAGCGTCAGCAGGATGCCGTCCTTGGAGAAAAACCCGCCGGAAAACGGCATTCCGGCCAGGCAGAGGGCGCCGGCTAGGAACATGAGAAAGACGAAGCGTGATTTTTTCGCCACCCCGCCCATGCGAAAGATATCGTTCTCTTCGTCGCAGAGATGGATGACGCAACCGGCCCCCATGAACAACAGGGCCTTGAAAAAGGCGTGAGTGATCAGGTGGAACATCGCGCCGGCCACGCTGCCGGCACCGACCGCCATGAACATATAGCCGATCTGGCTCATGGTCGAATAGGCCAGCACCCGCTTGATCTCCCGCTGAGCCAGGGCGCAGGTCGCGGCATAGAGGGCGGTCGCGGCGCCGACCAGGGTGATGACGATCATCGCCGCCGGCGACAAGGCGACCAGCGGGAACATGCGGCAGAGCAGATAAACCCCGGCGGTGACCATGGTCGCCGCGTGGATCAGCGCCGATACCGGGGTCGGTCCGGCCATGGCGTCGGGAAGCCAGGTCATCAGCGGTAGCTGGGCGCTCTTGCCGCAGGCGCCACCGAGCAGTAGCAGTGCCAGCAGGGTGAGGGTGCCCGGGGCGAGAGTGGCGGCCAAGCTGTTGATCTCGGGGATGCCGACGGTGCCGCAAAGGGCGAAGAGCCAGAGAACGGCGATGCCGAGGAAGACGTCGCCGACCCGGGTGACGATGAAGGCTTTGCGCCCGGCCCGGGCGTTTTCGAGCTTGGCGTACCAGAAACCGATTAGACCGTAGGAGCAGAAGCCGACTCCCTCCCAGCCGAGAAAGAGCAGCAGCAGGTTGTCGGCCAGCACGATGCACAGCATGGCAAAGACGAACAGGTTGAGCAGGGCGAAAAAGCGCGCCGTATCTGCTTCTTTTTCCATGTAGCCGGCGGCGTAGAGGTGGATCAGGGTCGATACCCCGGTCACCATCAGAGCCATCGGCGCCGACAGGGGATCGAACAGCAGGCCGAAATCGGCTTGCAAATTACCGCTCTGCAGCCAGGTGAAGAGGGTGATCCGCATGCCGCCACCGGCAGCCAGCGGCCAAAGCAAGGCAGTGGCGGCGAAGGACCCGGCCACCGCCAGCACGGCCACCGCTGCCCGCACCCGGCGTGGCAGGTAGAGCCCGGCCAGGGCGTTGACGGCGCCGCCCAGAAGCGGCAGCAGAGGTATCAGAAACAGCAGCTTGGCGTTCATCAGCCCTTCATCTCGTCATAACGGTCGGCCACGATGGTCCCCTTGCGGCGTTGCAGGTAAACGACCATGGCCAGTGAAATCGATACTTCGGCGGAGGTCAGCGCCATCAGCAACAGCACCGCCAGCTGGCCGTCGAGCTGGCGCCAGTAGGCCGAGGCGCCGACCATGGTCAGGCCGACGGCGTTGATCATCACTTCGACGCCGATCAGGATCATGATCAGGTTGCGCCGCGCCAGGGCGCAGGCCATCCCCATGAA
>JAQYWA010000140.1 GCA_030145265.1 Desulfuromonas sp.
GCGAACAGTTGCGGACTGGCCAGCCCCCCTCCCTCGGGAATAACGGTGTCAAAATAGTTGCAGTCGGTGCCGAGGCAACCGTAGGCGGTAGCCGCGATCAGCCCGACCGGCCGTTTCTGCTGCCACTGCTCCAACCCGGCATCGCGCAAGGCAAAAGCGATTCCAGCCAAGCCGAGCCGGGAGAAGGGATCCATTCGGCCAAAGCGACGATCAGGCTGGGCGAAAACGTCCGCCCGAGAAAGGGTCGGCAATGTGCCGGAAGACAGGACGAAGTCCTGCCGCTGCCGCCCCTGACCGCTGCCAGCGGCGGTAACCCAACCGATGCCGGTGATTCGTGCGCTCAGCATGTGGCGGCCCTCCCCAACAGCAGTGCCGCGTTGACTCCACCGAAACCTGAATTGGTCGACAGCAGACAATCGCCAACGAAACGTTGGGAAGTCGCAGCCACCAGGCCGCGGCCCGCCTCTTCGGGTTCTTCAAGTCCCACCGTCGGGGGCAAGACCTGTTCCGCCAGACTCCGCAGGCCGAGCACCACCTCGATGGCGCCGGCGGCGCCCAGGCTGTGGCCGAGCGCCCCCTTGATCGAGTTGACCGGCAGCAGCCGTCCGCCGAAAATCCGCCCGAAGGCGGCCAGCTCCATGGCATCGTTGTAGACGGTGCCGGTACCGTGGGCGCTGACCGCGGCGACGGCCTCCGCCGCCAGGCCGGCCGTCGCCAGCGCCCGGCCGACAGCGTCGACCAAGCCGCAACCGTCGCGGGCCGGGGCGGTGATGTGGTTGGCGTCGTTGGCGCTCCCCCAGCCGAGCACGCTGCCGAGCACGGGGCGGCCGTCGCACTTGGCTCGTTGCTCGCTCATCAGCAGCAGGGCCGCGCCCCCCTCACCGAGGGTCAGGCCGCTGCGCTGCAGGTCAAAGGGGCGGCTGGCTCCAGCCGAGAGGGCCTGCAACGCAGAAAAACCGGAAAAGACGAACTCGCTGACCAGGTCGATGCCGACCACCAGCACGGCCTCGGCCTGCCCGGCGGCGATTTGCGCCGCCCCTCTAGCCACCGCGAGGGTCGAGGAGGCGCAAGCGGCGTTGATGTTGAATCCGGCAGCCGTCAGTTGCAGCCGCGCGGCGACCCGGCCCGGCAGGTCGCCCGGCAGTACCACATCCGGCTGGCATGGTTGGCCGCGGCGCAGTTTTTCCAGGTTGTCGATGCCGCCCTTGGTGGTCGCGGTCAGCACCTTGCAGTCGGCGGGAACCGGTCCCAGGCCCGCCAGCAGCCGCGCGAGCAGGGGGACAATCAGCGACTCGCCGGGGTCGGCACTGAGGTCCGGCACGCAGGCCGCCAGGGTGCTCTGGTAACGATCGGCGCCAAATCGGCTGAGCGGGGCAATCGCGCTGCGGCCGGCCAGCAGGCCATCCCACAGGGGAGCCAGGCCGTCGCCGAAGGCGGTTACCACGGCCGTATCAACCACGCAAACCCGCCTCATGCCAACTCCCCGGCCCGCCAGCGCGCGAGAAATTGCTGCAGGAAGGGCGGAGGCAGAAGCAGCAGGTTCTCCTTCGTATCCATCAGCATCTGCACCGAGTAGCCGGTGGTCGCGACCTGGCCAGCCCGATCACGGATGATGAACTCGTGGTTAAGGCGGGCCGCCTCCGACCAGTGCAGAACCCCCTCGATCGTGAACGGCTCGCTGAACCGCAATGGCCGATGGTAATCGACGTGCATCTTCTTCACCGGCGCCAGCACCCCCTGGTTATAGATATCCATATAGCCGATACCGTATTTTTCGCCGAGGGCAACCCGGGCGTCCTCGAAGTAGCTCGGGTAGCGACCGTGCCAGACGATCCCCAGGGGATCGACCTCCTCGAAGCGCACCACCCGTTCGACAGTGGCCCGCAACGGCGTCGGATCGCCCGGCTGAACCGGGAAATACGCCTTTTTCATCCTTCGCTCTCCTCCACCAGGGTCATCCGGAACGCCGCTGCCGGCTCGCCGTCGGCCTTCAGGCGGGCGTCCCAGACCTGGCGTCCGTCGCACTGGCGCTCGCGGCAGATCACCCGCAGGAGCTGTTCGGGCCGCACCTGTTTTAAAAACTTGGCCCGCTCCAGCCGCTGCAGGGTCAGCGGAGTATCGAGCCGCTGCTCGACAACCAGCTGGGCGGCAAGCACCTGGACCACTGCCGGCAGCACCGGGTAGCCGGGGAAATGCCCGGCGAAACCGGGGAAGTCGGCGGCAAACCGGAAGCTGCAGACAACACTCCCCTCGCCGTCCGTTTCCAGGGGGTTGACGGCTGCCGCCCCGACGGCTTGTTTCAGTTCACTTTTCAATCCGTCTCACGCTTTCCAACCAGAGGGTCAGGGTGTATCCCCCCCGCCGGTCTTGCAGAAAAATCCCCTCCGGGATCTGCCGCCCGGCCAGTTGCCGGTACTGGTAGTAACCGACCCGCCAGTCGCCGGATGACCCTTCGCTGCGTTTTTCCAGCAGCAGCGGCGGTTCGCCGCCGAAGACGAAGGTCAACGCCTCGGATCCCACGCGCCGCAGACGGTAATCCCGGGCAGCGATCTCCAGCCGGTCGTCCCGGGACGGCTGCGGCTGGAAAAAGATCCGCCGCACGCTTTCGGCCACGGCCTCGGCCAGCCCGGGATGCTTGCGCAGGTCAGGAAGCAGGTGATGCACCTCGACATCTTCGGCGGTGACGGTGAGGTCAAACAGCTTCAGCCCCATCCCTTCGAGGGCCACCAGCCGGGCATGCCGGTTGCCGGCGTCAAGTTCCATGAACCCCTCGAGAGGAAGCTTCATGCCATGCAACTGGAACAGCCCCGACTGGCGAATGCGATAAACGGCCGCATCGTCGAGCCAGAACGGTTCGAGCAGCTCCGTCGCCGTCAGCTCGCTGGTCGGCCCCAGCCGCGGGGATTCGAAGGGGACGGTGGTACAGCCGCCCAGCAGTAGCGCCAGTAGCAAACCGGCCCAGTGCCGCCGTGCCATCAGCTGCGCTCCCGTTGCAGCGCCGGCACCACCAAAAGCGCCGTCGGCACCGCCCCACCAATCCCCAGCAGCACCGTGGTGCCGATGGAATACAGCGCCGGGTGCTCGGCAAAAGCCAGCGCGCCGAACCCGACCAGGGTGGTCAGCCCGGCCACCAGCACGGCCTGCCGAGTGGCCCGGTCCTCGCCCGGCTCACCTCGGCAGACCATGAAAATCCCGTAGTCGACACCGAGGCCGATGACCAGGATGGTCGC
Organism: Desulfuromonas sp.; assembly: GCA_030145265.1. Taxonomy (GTDB): domain Bacteria; phylum Desulfobacterota; class Desulfuromonadia; order Desulfuromonadales; family Trichloromonadaceae; genus Trichloromonas. The sequence goes on from JAQYWA010000140.1 coordinate 3,231, forward strand.
CACGATGTTGAACAGGTTGAATTCCATTCCCAGCCACCCCATGGTGCCGAGCATCACCACCAGCCCGGTCACCACCGGCAACAGCGCCAGCAAAATCTGGGCCGGGCGGCGCAGCAGCAGGGCGACCATGAGCAGCACCGCCCCCCCGGCCAGGGTGATAAAGCGCAAAAAATCGGCGCGGATGGCACTTCCCACTTCCCGGCCAAAGCGGGCCTGGGACACCAGGTGGATGCCGGGCGGCAGCGCGGCATCCGCACTAAAGAGGGCCGTCACTTCTGGAGTATCGGGAACCAGGGTCACCAGCTGCACCCCGGCGCCGTTTTCCAGCAGCAGAACGTCGAGCAGATCGCCGAGGCCGAGCTGCCGCAGGGTTTCCACGGTCACCGGCTCGGGCTGCCGCTGCAGACCGGCAAAAAACGGGGCGAAAGCCGCCTCGGAAAAACCACGGGATTCACCGGCCTGCCGCAACAGCTGGCGGGTTGACTCGCCCCGCTGCTGCCAGAAAGCCTGCCAGCGCTGCAGGTTGGACGCTTGGTTCGCCGCCGAAGGAAGGAGCGGTGCCAGACTGATTACCGTGACATCGGGAAGCTCCCGCCGCAGCAATTCGAACAGCATGTCGTTGGCCCCCAGGGCCTCCTGCAAATCTCCCCCTTCGGCAAAGACCATGGCCATCGAACGGAGGTTGCCCCAGGTCTGCTGCAGCTCCTGTTCGGCCGCCAGCAGCTCAGTCGGCATCAGGCTCAAACTGCGCAGTTCGCCGTTGACCGGAACCTCGGCGACCTTCCATGAGCAGCCGACCATGATCACCAGCCAGAGCAACAGCAACAGACCGGGCTTGCGCCGGCGTTTCACGGTCAGGCTCTGGTACAACCGGCGCGGCGCCGGCCGCCAATCGGACACCACCAGGTGCGGCAGAACAATTAGCGCCAGCAACAGGGCGGCCGCGATGCCGGTCATGGCAAAGACCGCCAGCTGGCGCTGCCCCGGCAGGCTGGAGGTGAGCAGCACGGCGAACCCGGCCAGAGTGGTCAGGGCACCGAACAGCACCGGCCGGGAAACCCGGCCCAGCGCCGCTTCCGGCTCCCCTTCGCTCTGGCGCAGGACAAAGTAGACATGCAGACCGAAATCGACGGCGATTCCGAGCAGGACCGCGCCGAACCCGAGGGTCACCCCAGAAACCACCGGGTAGCACCAGGAGACCGCCACCGCCGCCAGGCCCACCACCGACACCGGCACCAGAAAGACAAACAACGCCCGCCAACTGCGCAGAAACAACAGGAACAGGGCGGCCAGCCCCAGGGTTGAGGCGGTCAGCACCACGAACAGGTCCCGCTGAATCGCCTCGGCGTTGGCCACCGTGTAGGCGTGACCGGAGACCAGCCGGGCCTCGACCCCCTTCGGCAACACTCCGTCGGCCGCCTGCTGAAACTGCTCCAGCATCCTGGCGCCGCCACCGGAATCGGTGATGGCCACCGACGAGTCGGCGATAATCAACGCGCTGTGACCGTCGGCGCTGAGAAAATGGCCATCCTGCAGCCGGGTCTTACTGATTGGGTTGACAAAGCGTAGCTTCTCCAGCCCCAGGTTGCGCAGCTCGAGGGGATCACGACGGATCACCCCCTTGAGCAGCCAGCCTTCCGGCGACAGCATCTGCCGGTAGCCGGTTTCGAGCTGCTGCTGCACCCGCGCCGGGGTCAGCCCATCGTCAATCCGCTGCAGATCGTTCGCCCCCAAAAGCTGCGGCAGACTGCTTTCCAGCCAGTCCGGCAGCCGATTGTTTTCGAGCATCGCCGGACCGGTAACCGCGCGGCTGAAATACTCGGGCGACAGGGCCGCGGCCAGGCCATCGGCGGCCGTAAGCAGGGTTGCCGTGCTGGTAATCTGGCTGCCGTGCAGGCTGATCAGCACCTTGCGCGCGAAGGGGGCCTGCTGCAGGCGGCGAAAATCATCGGCGACCTGCGAGGTATCGTCGGGGAGCATCGATTCGATGTCCTCGCGTACCTCCAGCCGGGTCAATCCGGCCAGACTGGTACCCAACAGCAGCAGGGTCAGCAAAAAGAGGAGCGCTCGCCGGGGAGCGAATAGCCTATAGAGGGCAGAAAAGAGCATCAGGTCCCTAGAACAGCGCCGGGTCAAGGGGCTGGTTGAGTTCGGTTTCGGCAAAGCGGATGCGGGTGAAATCGCCGCCCGGCTCATGGACTTCGACGGTTTCGACATAACGCCGCTGCGCATCGAAGCTGATCTGCAGGTAATCGAGGAACTGCTCCGCCCCCGCCTGCAGCGGGACCAGCTTGAGAGTGACCGGCTCCTCGCTCATCAGAGTCATGCGGTACTGCTGCACCAACCAGACGATATCGACCCGGGCCCAAGCCAAGAGTTGCTCGGCAATCAACTTCATCCCCGGTTCCCGGGCGATGTCGAAGGGAACGGCGGCGCCGGCCCGCTCGTGCCAGCGCTTGCCACTGGCGCCGTTGAGCAGAAAACCGGAAGCCACCGGCTCAAGCATCTCCCAGCGCAGCTTATCCGGCTGGGCGAAAGAGAAGCGGCCGGTGGAAACCAGGGTTTCCTGAAACATCTCCAGATATTTTTCCTGAACAAAGTCGCTGGCCAGGGTTTCGATGCCGGCGGCCGAGAGTTCCAGTTCGGCGAGGATTCGGTCGAGAGTCAGGCCCGGATTTTCTTCGGCCGAAGCCGG
>JAQYWA010000612.1 GCA_030145265.1 Desulfuromonas sp.
ATCGGTCGCCTGTCGCGAATGGACGCCATGCAGCAGCAGAGCATGGCCCAGGCCAGCCGCCGAAGCCACGAAATCCGCCTGCAGCAAGTCTCAGCCGCCCTCAATGCTATCAAAGACGGCGAGTACGGCATGTGCAGGGAATGTGACGAGCCGATCGGCTACGGCCGACTTACCGCCCGCCCCGAAACACCTTTCTGTGTCAGCTGCCAGGGCCGCCGCGAACCGGGCCGCTGACAACCTGCCTGCACCTGCCGGGCAAACACAGCCCTCCGGGTTCGCGACTGACAACCATGCGCCGTCATTTATATATATAGCGTTGCACATGGGGCCTCCAGCCGTGTTAGACTATCACCTGATATTCGGGCTCTAACCACGGGAGCAGCGTTATGAAAAAAGTCGTTATCTCGGCAGCACTGTTAGCCATTATCGCCAGCATCCTCTTCATTGCCTTTCCAGTAAACGACGTCCCGCAGCAGCCGATTCCGCCAGACGTTGCTCCGACCCTGCCGGAGCCCCAGATCAAATACCCGCTCAGCGAACCCGCCCCCGCAGTAGAACCGCCGCCAGCGGCAGTGCAACCAGAGCCGAAACCGGCACCGCCCCTGCCCGGCATCGCCGAGGCCGACACGGTCATGCGCGAGCTTCTGACCCTGCTTGGCGGCGAAAAAAAATTGATCGAGCTATTCCACCTTGACCACTTCATCCAGCGCTTTGTCGTCACCGTCGACAACCTCACCCACAAGGATCTCCCCCGCCGGCAGCTGCCGGTCAAAGGGGTAACCGGACCGTTCCTGATCCAGGGAATACAGACTAGCGAAGTGATCAGCCCCTACAACAGCCGCCGCTACACCCTCTATGTCGAACTGGCCGAAATCCTCGACAGCCGCAGTCTGGTCGATATCTATGTCCGCAACTACCCTCTGTTTCAAAAGGCCTACACCGACCTCGGCTATCCTGCGGCCTACTTCAATGACCGCCTGGTCGAGGTAATCGACCACCTGCTGGAAACCCCGGACGTGGTCGATCCGATCCGCCTGGAGCGACCCGCCATTCTGTACCGGTTCGCCGACCCTGAGCTCGAAGCCCGCTCGGCCGGGCAGAAAATCCTGCTGCGGATCGGCAAAGACAACGCCGTGCGGATTAAAATCAAGCTCAAAGAACTCCGTGAGCAACTGCTGACCCAGATACGCCGGTAGAA
>JAQYWA010000613.1 GCA_030145265.1 Desulfuromonas sp.
TCCTTCCCGCGCAGGCTGATCTGAAATTCGCCGGGACCGCGAATCCCCATCACCGCCCGGTCGACCAGCACCTTGCCGAGCTCGAAGCTCATCCGGTAGCTGTCGAGAAACCGCTGGACCGGAGTATGCTCGGGAAAACGCCGCCGCAGGTAATGGGAAGCGTTTTGGCGCACCGACGGCCGCAGCAGCACGTAGTAAAAGACCACGCAGCGCAGCAGGGCATAGGCGGCGCGGCGGCCGGCGAAGCGAATCAGGGCATAGAAGATTCGGTGCCCCAGGGCGTTGCCAAAGCGGCGTCCGCCGCTTTCTGTGGTCGGCTCAGGCGATTGCACCGGCATCCCTTTTGACCAGCAGGGCCAGGGCGTAAATCACCACGCCCGTCACAATTGCAAATGCCGGGCCGAGGATCAGCGAGCCGAGCAGCCATTCCCAAAGACGCTCAAGCCCCTGGTAGCCCAGGGTCTCCATAGAGATCTCGGTCAGAAACTCACCGTGGCGCATAAAATAGCCCAGCTCAATGCACAGCGCCGGAACAATCGGCGGCATGCACAGCTGGCTGCTGGCGACCGCCGCCACCTTGTTGAGGCGGAAAAAACTCGCGGCGAACAGGATCGCGATGGTGTGACAGGCGATCAGGGGAACCGTCCCGAGCAGAACCCCGACCGCACCGGCGACCGCCAGCTGGGCCGGCGAGCTGTTTTCGGTGAGCAGAACCTTCAGCGAACGCAGCGGCCGCAGCACCGAGACCGTCTCCGCAGTCTGCTCCGGGGTGATCAGCTTGCGATGCGGTACCGGCGCGATCGACCTCAGGGTCAGCCGGGTGTTGAGCAGGGTCAGGCGGAAGTTGTCCATGAATCCCCGAAAATGGGAGATCCTCTCCTCGGCGGGGGGATAGTACACCGAAATATCGACATCACGCAACTCCACTCCGGCCCAGGCCGCCTTGACCAGCACCTCGATCTCGAAGGAGTAGCGGGTCTCTTCCCACTTGAGCCCCTGCAGCACGAAGACCGGATAGGCGCGAAAGCCGTTCTGGGTGTCGGGCAGGCTCTTGCCGGTCTGGACCCGCAGCCAGAAATTGGAGAACTTGCGGCCGAAACGGGAGGAGCCGGGAACATGGGCGACGGAAAAATCCCGGTTGCCCACCACCAGCGCCAGGGGGTGCTGGCGCATCACCTCGATAAATCGGCAAAAAT
>JAQYWA010000614.1 GCA_030145265.1 Desulfuromonas sp.
GACCGCATCGCGGTGATCGTGGTCGAAACCGGGGATGAAACCAACGTCAACCACCTGGGCATCATGGTAGAGAATGTCTCTGAGATCGTCGATATCTCGGCAGCCAACGTCGAGTCGGCGCCGGACATGATGGCCCATGCCGAATATATCCTTGCCATCGCCAAGCTGCAGAGGACGAAAGAGGACGAAAGGGGACGTAGTCAAGTTGTCAAGTAACTATTACCTTCTCAATAATTTCAGCACATTGTTCCGCCATAACTTTCCCTCTGGCAGCCGCTAGGCTGACACCCGCCCGACTGATATTAAGACTCTTCCCGACCTCTTCGCCGCTGTAACCCAGCCACCGCACCGCAAGGTAACTAATCAGGCTTCGAGCATCTGTCAGTGGTTTGCTGCGGTTGCGCTGACGCAATGCTTCAGTATTTATGTCCAGCGCTTCGACTACCCGCCGCACCAATTCCGCCAACGGCATCGCGGCCACCTGTCTGGTTTCAAATTCCACATCTTGGTAAAGACCCTGCACAAAGTCCCCGCATCCGAGGACCTGCTCATCAAACAACTCATCCTCTGCTGCCTCCGCCAAACCCAGGGTCTTCAAAGAACGTCGCCTCCCGCCCCCGCTGAGGTCTTGCCGATGAACGTCGGTGACACCATCCCGCACAAAAGCGAGGTACCGGAAACGCGCCTCGGGAGTGCTGCGACCGAAACGCGTCAGAACCTCGTCGACCACTTGACCGGGCAGTTGACACTTGCCCATCAATACCGCATGACCGCTCCAGGGATAATCGTCAAGCTCGCTCGACTGGCTGAGAATCCCGGCCTTCAGGGGATTGAGGTGGATGTACCGGACCAAGGCAAGAAGGTATGGTTCTTCGTCGCAAACAATCGACTTGTAGCGGTTCTGGAAAAGATGGCCCGAACGTCGATGCCGAAGGTTAAACACGGTGGCATGGCCGGTCAGGAGTCGGCGCATGAAAGGAGCGAGCTTGTCGTGCCGGGGGCGCAGTAGCAGGTGAACGTGGTTGGACATCAGTGCCCAAGCAAGGCAATCGGTGTGGGTTTCAAGCAGCAGGTTCGAGAGACGAGTCAAAAACGAGGTTCGATCACTATCATCACGAAAAAGATCTTCCCCATTCACACCTCTGACCATAACATGCTGCAGCAGCCCGGGTAGGTCAATGCGAGCAGTACGTGG
>JAQYWA010000141.1 GCA_030145265.1 Desulfuromonas sp.
CGTCAGCATTGGGAAGTTAATATTCTTGATCAAGTCCGCAAGCAATACCCCCCCGGCCAGAGGGACCATCAGTCCTCCGGCACCCTCGATAATCAGATAATCATGTCGGCCCGCCAGTGTTCTGGCCGCTTCGGCGAGCAGACCGCAATCGATGCGGACGCTTTCCTTCTCGGCGGCTACCGAAGGGGCCAGCGGCGCCCGAAGGCGATAGGGGGTAATCAGTTCCGGTTCGTCGTCACTGGCGGCCGCCCATTGCAGCAGGCGTCCGTCACGGCCAAGGTCCTCCGGATTTTCAATGCCTGATTCCACGGGTTTCATCACCCCGACGTCCAACCCTCGCCGGCGCAGAAACAGTGCCAGCGCTGCTGAGACCAGGGTTTTGCCAACCCCCGTATCGGTTCCGGTAACGAATAATCCCTTGGTCTTGTCAGCAGCAGCCATTGGTTTCAATCTCCAGATCTTTAAACATTTGCAGGTCATCATCCGTGTTTCGGCCACAGGTTGTCAAATAATTACCGACCATGGTCCCGCTGGCTCCGGCCATAAACATCCACGATTGCAGGTCTCGCAGATTCTGTAGGCGCCCACCGCAGACGCTGATCCTCTTTTGGGGGAGCAGGTAGCGGAAGAGGGCGATGATGCGCACACAATCCATCGGCGTCAGGTAAGAGCTCCCCTCGAGAGGGGTCCCCGCGATGGGATTCAGGAAATTCAAAGGCACCGAGTCGACGTCCAGATCCCGGAGCGTCATGGCTAACTCCACTCTTTGCACGAGGGATTCGCCGAGGCCGAATATCCCTCCGCAACAGACTTTCATGCCCGCTCGTTTGGCCACTTGCACCGTTTCGACATCCTCGTCGTAGGCGTGGGTCGAACAGACCTGGGGGAAGAAGGACCGAGCCGTTTCAAGGTTGTGATGATAGGTTGCGCAGCCCGCATCGGCCAGCGCATGCGCTGTCAGGTCATCGAGAATACCCAGTGATGCCGAGGGGGCAATGCGGGTGGTGGCACGAATTTCCCGAATGGCCGCAAGCAGGCGGTCAAATTCGTCCCCCGGAGAAACCCGGGTGCCGCTGGTGACAATGCCGTAACAGTGGGAACCTTCTTTCTCGGCAGTGATGGCTCCCGCCACAATCTCTTCAGTGGACTTGAGTGCATACACGGGCGTCTGGGCATTGTGATGCGATGACTGCGCACAAAAAGCGCAGTTTTCGGCGCAGCGTCCGGACTTTGCATTAATGATCGAGCAGAGTTCTGCCCGGCTACCGAAAGCTTTCTCGCGCAGGTCATGAGCGCCGGCGAGGATAAAACTCAGGTTTGCGCCCGTTGCCTGCAGTATGGCAAGTGCTTCCGTTTCGGTAAGCGCTTTATTGACCTTTGCTTTTTGCAGAATTGTGTGAACTAAGGAAACCATAAATCCTCCTAGCTGTTTCGACGTGATTATAGGGGTTTGAAATTGGTTGTCAACTGTCAATTTGTCCAGGTTTACAAGCGTATCGTTAATCCATTACCAAAATATGTAATAAAATTCCCATATCGTATTGACAGCTTATTGTGTGAGTGGTAAAACAGTATTCTATTTGCACGCATTGTGGGGTGGCTATGGTTAAAAGACTGATTGGCAAGAAACTTAAGGCAACGCGCCTTAAAAACGACATGACCATCCAGGAACTGGCTGACCGCTCCAAAGTGTCATCCAATATGATTTCCCGGATCGAACGTGGGTTGACGGTTCCGTCCGTTGAAATCCTGATGAAGTTGGCAAATGCCTTCGGCATGAGCATTAACTTTTTCGTCGCAGAGGCAGAAAAAGGGTCTACCGTGGTCTTTACCCCAAGCGGGCAGGGCGAGCCGATCTTTTTCTTTGAGGACAAGCACCAGATCACCAGTTTGACGCAGGGGATACGCGATCCGAATTTTGCCGTTTTTTACGATACACTCGAAAAAGACTGCAGCAGCGGCGAAGGGGGGATGATTCACACCGGAGAGGAGTTCGCCCTGGTGCTTGAGGGCCGGCTCGAATTCGCCATCAACGGTGATCACTATGTGCTTGAAAAGGGCGATTCGCTGACCTTCAAGGCCTCTCTTCCGCATACATGGAAAAATGTCAACGACGGCCAAACCGTGGTGATGTGGGTAGTGTCACCGGCCCCGAATCTGGCCCATTGACAGACAGATTCGGGTTCGGTTGAGACCAGGGAGACGATTAATGAAGATAAAGAAGATAGTCGGCAAAAAACTTAAATCGATCCGTCTCAAGCGGGACATGACAATTCAGGATCTGGCCGAAAAATCAAAGGTTTCATCCAATATGATTTCTCGGATAGAAAGGGGGCTGACGATCCCCTCGGTGGAAATCCTGATGAAGCTTGCGGGCGTGTTTGACAAAAGCATCAACTATTTTGTCGAAGAGGTCACCACGACCCACGAGGTTGTTTGCACCTCGCCTGGCCAGCGCGACAAAACGGTCTATGACGACGAGCATAATATGCACACGGAATCCTTTACTTCGGGACTCCGAGACCCGCAATTCATGTCGTTTTTCTGTACGGTACAAAAAGGCGGGACAAGTGGAGTCCAAAACATGTATCATCCCGGCGACGAACTGATTTATGTTCTCGAGGGGAAACTTGAAGTGAATATCGCCGGTGAACAGCACCTCCTTAAGTCAGGCGACAGCATCTCTTTTAAGTCTCACCTGCCGCATCGCTGGGACAATGTCGGCGACGACGACGCCAAGGTAATCTGGACCCTTTCTCCGTTCACCACGATCTGAAAGTTTGTAAGTCATGGGTTTTTTTAAAAAGCTTTTCGCTGGCGGCGACTCGCTATCGGCCATGAACCGAGCCGTGCGACAACAGCGCTGGGCCGATGTTCTGCGCGAAAGTGAGTGCATCGAGCATGACAAATTGCCTGGGCACATCGCTGACGAGCTCGGTTCGATGATTGAACTTGCCGGCAACCGGTTGGCCGAAATCAACCTCGTCGAAGGTGAAGCCTGCCTCAGGTCAGGCGAAAACGAGCGGGCCGACGAGCACTTCAAGCTGGCGGCGCAGCATGCCCGTACCGAGGATCTGAAGCAACGTGCCGAGCAGTTGCTCAAGGATGCTCGAAGCCCTTCGGCCCAGGCTGTTGTGCCATCCTCTGTCGCCGGCGGTTGCTGCTCCAGCGGTTGCCAGTCGGATTCCCTTGACGACGCAGATGAAACCGTCTCCTGGGACATGGAAACACGGCTCGAATTGGCATTGTCGTCTTATCCGCCCGAGTGGATGGAGCGGTATATAGGGACCGGAATCGAATTCAAGCAGGCGTTGCTGATGTCCCATGATGGCCTTCTCGGCGAGGCCTTGGCTGGATTCGAAGCCGTCCCCGATTCCGCCAGGGATGATCTGTTTTATTTCGAGCGGGGTTCCCTGCAGGTCAGGATGAATGATCAAGGCAGGGGACGTAAAGACCTGACGCGAGCCATTGAGCTCAATCCCCGGCACGAACTCGCCATGGAAACACTGGTGTCTCTCGATCTGGCATCTCGGAACTTGCCTGCTGCGGAAACCCGTCTTCAGTCAATGCTTTCAGCTGGAATCGCACCTGCTTTCTGTTATAGCCGTCTGGCGATGATCTGCGCCGGTAGAGACGATGAGGCCGCAGCTGTCAGCTATGGCGAAAAGGCCCTCGCTGCTGGCCCGGTCGATATGGAAACACTGGTGCTGCAAGCGTCCCTGCTGGAGAAGGACGGGCGCCTTGAAGAAACCGAAGCGCTGCTGGCGAGTCTTCCGGGGGGTGGTTGCGGCGGAGGCGCCCACGTCCTGCTTGCGGAATATTGGCTGAGACAGGGAAAATCATTGGAAAAAGCCCTGGAATCATTCAAAGGAACTAGTCGCCAGGATCCGGGGAATCTTCGCTGGCCGCTACGAATCGCACAGACCTACCTGGCTCTCGGGTGGCACAAGGAAGGTCAGGCCATGATGAAAAAAGTGCTCTCAGTCCCAGATCTCGACGATATTCTACGGCAGGAAGCCGAAGAAATCCTCGATTTTTACGGTAAGTAGCTGATAATTCATAAATATCCTATTGACAGCTGTCCTTTGTAAAGTATAGTCTAGCGAAAGCTTAAGATATTGCTTTACCCTGTTTGCGGGGTTTGGCTGCATGCAGGGTGTTACCTCAGGGAGGCGTTATGAACAAGTCGGAACTTGTGGAAAGCCTGGCCAACAAGAAAAATCTGACTTACAAAAAATCCGAGGAGATCATCAATCTCATCTTCGACTCAATGACTGAGACGCTGGTTGAAGGCGGACGGATTGAGATTCGTGGTTTCGGGAGTTTTGTAGTCAAGGATTACAAAGCGTACATGGGGCGCAACCCCAAGACAGGTGAAGTAATCCAGGTCCACCCCAAAAAACTTCCCTTTTTTAAGGTCGGCAAAGAGCTCCGCGAACGCGTCAATCAAGAGTAATCCGTCGGCTGATATCTTCAACTGACTGTAATCATGTCCGTCATATGCCCGAGGATTGAATTTAATCTTCGGGCATTTTTGTAAGCAAAACGCCCCCATCCCGACGTGTTTGTGAAATAATACGACATATCAACACATTAAACGATCGGCCAGTTCGCCTTGCCAGGTCTTGAAGTTAAGGACTTTCTTGGCACGAATATTGTTGTGTTTCGTGATGGTTGTTTGATGTTTTAGGCTGTGCGTAGGACTTTTGGTGCTGCTGCCCCGCTGTGGCGGGTTGCTTTTATTGCACCGTTGGCCTTGTTAAAAAGTGCGATGATGATAGGCGATGCCGTAGTCGGCGACTTAAACAGGCGACTGTTTCAATGCTCCATTCGCTGAGATCCTATTTACATTCGCATTGGGCTTTTTCCTGCATTCAGGACATGACGACTATGCATGTTGCCCGTTAGCCCCACTGGACGCTTATCGGAAATACTGTACTGTAAGTATCCATAGCCCATCCCACCATTTAAACCGAAATGCTCGGTTGATTTTAATGGGTTGGAGTGTTATTTATTGACGGCTTGGATGTTCGCTTAACATTTGATCTGAATACGAGAAGGGGCCCCATGAAACGTTGGTCTGTCGCTTTTTTCCTGTTGCTGATGGTGACGGGATATTCTCAGCATGCTTGTGCCAATGCGACTCAATGCGGTGAAACCGGCTTGCTGACTCAGCCCTCAGCCGAAACACTCAATGCAGGCAATATCTGTGTCGGTGTCTGGGGCAACTACGCTTCGGGAAACGCAGGGAACGACGCAACTATCGTTCCGGTGACCATCACCATGGGTCTTGGTACCTTCATGGAAGCATACGGTTCCTATCCCAACCTCCTGTTTAACGACGACGAGCAAACCAGTGGTCGTGGCTTTGCCAATGTTGGTTTCAAATTCAGAGTCTTCGGTAAGCGCTCTGCTCCGTTTAAGGTTGCGCTGGACGGTCAGATTCAACGTGCCATTTCGGACGACCCGATTCTCGATGGTCTCACTGATTATCAGGGGCGGGTCATCGCCAGCTATAAACCAGGAAAGTTCGGTCTTCACCTTAATGCAGGGTACCTGTCAAACGATTCGCCGCAGGGCGAAAGTTATGACAATCAGATACTTTTCGGCGGCGGTTTCGAGTTTTTTCCGGCATATCGGCTGCGCCTGATTGCCGAGATGGAAGCAAAATCCGAAAAATTCAAAGGCACGGATGGTCCTGCCGAGGCCACTGTCGGTTTTCAGTATTTTCTTGCCCCCCACTTGACCTTCAACTTCGGCATAGGGGTAGGCCTCTCTGATGGCAGCCCCGACTGGCGTGCCTTGGTCGGCCTCACCGGCTGCCAGGGCGTGGGCAACTACATCACTCCCATCGATCGGGTTATCGAACCGGT
>JAQYWA010000615.1 GCA_030145265.1 Desulfuromonas sp.
GCTTCAGCTTCTGTATATGGTGTGTTTCTTCTCTCCACTTCTTTATCTGTTCCGTTTATTACCGCTAATGTATTATCTACAACCGCAACTGTGATTTCCTTTGTAACTAAGGCCTTGCCTGCTTCTTGGTAAGTGTATGTCACTGTGTAATCTGCAGCTACTGATGTATCCACTAATGAGTAATCAACTTCTACTAATGAAGTGATATCGAATCCGTTATCTTCTGCTGTCATGTCTGCTAACGCTTCAGCTTCTGTATATGGTGTGTTTCTTCTTTCTACTTCTTGATCTGACCCGCTTATTACTGCTAATGTATTATCTACAACAGTCACTGTGATCTCTTTTGTAACTAATGCCTTGCCAGTTTCTTGGTAAGTGTATGTCACTGTGTAATCTGCGGCTGATGATGTATCCACTAATGAGTAATCAACTTCTACTAATGAAGTAATGTCGAATCCGTTGTCTTCTGCTGTCATTTTTTCTAATGCTTCAGCTTCTGTATATGGTGTGTTTCTTCTTTCCACTTCTTGATCTGTTCCGTTTATTACCGCTAATGTGTTATCTACAACTTTCACTGTGATTTCCTTTGTAACCAACTCCTTGCCTGTTTCCTGGTAAGTGTATGTCACTGTGTAATCTGCGGCTGCTGAAGTATCTACTAATGAGTAATCAACTTCTACTAATGAAGTGATGTCGAATCCGTTGTCTTCTGCTGTCATATCTTTTAATGCTTCAGCTTCTGTATATGGTGTGTTTCTTCTTTCTACTTCTTGATCTGACCCGCTTATTACTGCTAATGTATTATCTACAACTTTCACTGTGATCTCTTTTGTAACTAATGCCTTGCCAGTTTCTTGGTAAGTGTATGTCACTGTGTAATCTGCGGCTACTGCTGTATCCACATCTGAGTAATCAACTTCTACTAATGAAGTAATGTCGAATCCATTATCTTCTGCTGTCATTTTTTCTAATGCTTCAGCTTCTGTATATGGTGTGTTTCTTCTTTCCACTTCTTGATCTGTTCCGTTTATTACTGCTAATGTATTATCTACAACTTTCACTGTGATTTCCTTTGTAACTAACGCTTTACCAACTTCTTGGTAAGTGTATGTCACTGTGTAATCTGCAGCTACTGCTGTATCTACTAATGAGTAATCAACTTCTACTAATGAAGTAATATCGAATCCATTA
>JAQYWA010000616.1 GCA_030145265.1 Desulfuromonas sp.
TCTCGAAACCCTGACCGCCGCCACCGAGTTTTTCGATAATGCCGGCTACGAGGTCGAGGTGACCACCGTCAATATCTCTCGCACCCGGCCGCTGACCGAGTACAAGATGTTCGAGGCCTATAACCCGGTCTATATTATTGTCGGCGTAAAGAGCTGAGCTGCCGACTGCCGTAGTGAAGGAATCCCGCTTTTGAAAAATCCCCGTTTGATTGCCGTGGGCGTCGGCCCCGGCGACCCGGAACTGCTGACCCTTAAGGGCGCCCGCCTGCTGCGTGAGGCCGATGTCGTGGTGACCCCGGTCGGCGATCGTTCCGACAGCTCCGTGGCGCACTCCATCATTGCCGGTTTTGTCGATGCCGGCCGCCAGCAGCTGCTGACCCACGTCTACCCGATGAAAAAGAATCCCGCCGAGATGGAGGATGCCTGGCAGGCCTCGGCCGCTGAGGTGGCGACCCTGGTTCGCGAAGGCAAACTCGTTGCTTTCGTCACCCTCGGCGATCCCTTCCTCTACTCGACCTTTCTTTACCTCTACCGGATTTTACAGGAAAAGTACCCCGATGTGGCAGTGGAGGTGGTGCCGGGGATCTCCAGCATCAACGCGGCCGCCGCGGCCGCCGATCTGCCGCTGGGGCTGGCCTCCGACCGTATCGCCATTCTTCCGGCAACCTTCGAGGAGGATAAACTGCGTCAGACCTTACTCGATTTCGACACCGTGGTGCTGATGAAGGTGCATCGGGTCTTCGACCGGGTGCGCAGCTTGCTGAACGAACTCGGCGGCGAGCGCCGGGCAGTCTACGTCAAGCGGGTCGGGCTCTCCGGCGAGTCGATATTTCAGAATCTCGATGAGGTCAGGGCCGAAGATCTCGATTACCTGTCGCTGGTGATTGTCGGCCGACCGGGAGGTTGGTGTGATTAGTCCGGTCCAGGTCCTCTTTGTCGGCGCCGGTCCCGGCGACCCCGAGCTGATCACCGTCAAGGGGCTCAAAGCCCTGCAGGCGGCCGATGTGGTGGTCTATGCCGGATCGCTGGTTAATAAGGCGTTACTTGCCGAGCTTAAGTCCGGCGCCGAGGCTTATGACAGCGCGCCGCTGACCCTTGAAGAGGTCCTGACGATCATGGCCGAAGCGGTGGCCGCCGGCAAACAGGTGGTGCGTCTGCACACCGGCGACCCGGCTCTGTACGGGGCGATT
>JAQYWA010000142.1 GCA_030145265.1 Desulfuromonas sp.
GCCGGTTTCACCAAGGTGGTGAAAGTCGTCGAGCTAATGGGTGTTACAGCATACAAATAACCGGACCAGGGGATACCGGGGAGCGCCAGCTGCTCCGACAGGAGGGTGCCCCCTTTGATTAACCCACGGTGGCCGGGCGTGGCACCCGGCTGTAGTGTGATTTGGACTTGTTACAGATCTCGCATGGTGCGGCAGGCTGTACGTCGATGGTCGATCCACACTCACCGCAGACGTGGAAATCGAGGTGCATCCCTTCGATCTTGCTAGCCACCGAGCCGAAGAACATCCCCGAATAGCGACGGATCTCCCGGACTTTTTGCTCATGCTGCCGGTGGGATTTCCACGAGTACATGCAGTTAACGATCGCTTCGTCACAGGCTTCGGCTTCCAGCTCCTGGAGGAAGTCCGGGTAGGTCCTCTCGATCTTTTCCAGTTCTTTTTGGGATGCCCTCTTCAGATTGTCCCGGGTGCTTTTTACGTCGATCCCGGCCGGGATAATGCTGGTCGCCTCCTCCAGGGTCGAGAGGATTCTTGCGTAATTGACCGCATGGATTTTTTCGGAGACGGCAAATGACTGGAAGAGGTAGGCGATATTGGGGAACCCCTCCTTCACCGCCCTGACGGTGTAGCCGAGATAGTGGTTGTGGGCGATCATCTCGGCCCGGTAGGCTTGCTGCAGGACTTTTATGGTTTTCGGAAAGGATGCGGTCTTGACGCCGGCAAGCCCATGGGCCGCCAGCGCCGGAAACCGACAGAGGAAGGAGAGGGCGACCGACAGGCCGATGAACTCTCGTTTCGACACTCGGAACATGGTGAGCAATCTCCTCTCTCTGGATCTTCCCTGAAAAGCTAGGCGCGGTGCTCCATGGTCTTAGGACGATGTTGCGATTATATCAGAAGATTCATGCGGTATATCCAGGCTGAATTAAGGTGTCAGGCTGTTCTTGCTTCGAAGACGATGGGTGGTCTTGTAATGAGAAGAATGTGTAGAGGCAGGACCCCGTGTTCGGCAATAATAAAGGGGCCTGTTTGCCACCTTTGAATTGATTATCATGACCCCGAATTTCCACTGATATAAAGGACCCGGAAGCTTTTTGGTTGAAAAAAAATTCTCCATGAGGCAAATTCTATGATCGTAGCGATGTTCTATTGTGCCCAGCTTTTGTTCGGCTAGTGAAACTGTGCTTTTTGAATCTTGCGTCTATAGTGAAATTCGATGATTCATCTGTTTAATTTGGATCGTTTTACCCTTGCCATGGAGGCCCTACCTCTTGTCTGAAACCAAGGACAACCATACAATTCATGTTTTGCTGGTAGAAGATTCTGAAACTCACGCTGCAATGATTCGTGATGCGCTGGTCTCCCTGCCCAGGCAGGTGCATTTGAAAATAGCGCACAATCTGGAAGAAGCCCGCACCCACCTGGCAGAATCGGTTCCTGACTTGGCAATCGTCGATTTTCTTTTGCCCGATGGAAAGGGCCTCGAACTGTTGCCAGGAAACCATGGCGAATTCGCTTGTCCCGCAATAATCATAACCGGTCATGGAGACGAGCAGGTTGCAGTCGAAGCGTTGAAGGCCGGGGCTCTGGATTACGTGGTTAAATCCCCGGAGGCTTTGGCCAGCTTGCCTCATGTCATTGAAAGAGCCCTTCGCGAATGGGGCCACATTGTCGAGCGCAAACGGGTGGAAGAGGCGTTGCGAAAGGAAAGGGACTTTAACCGGACTCTTATTCAGTCGTCGGCGGCTTTCTTCGTTGCCATCGGCGCCGATGGCAAAACCATTATGATGAATGAGACGATGTTACGCGCTCTCGGCTACACGGCGGATGAGGTGGTGGGGACGGATTCTCTCACGAAATTTGTTCCCGAGGGCAGCCGCCAGATGATGGCAGGCATATTTGAGACGCTTGTGAAGCAAGGGACGCCGACTCTGAATGAGAATCGAGTTCTGACAAAAGATGGCAGAGAATTGCTGGTCGAGTGGCACGGAAGACCCGTATTCAAGGCAACCGGAGAATTTGACTACTTCTTTGGTCTCGGCATCGACATCACCGCTCGCAAGGAAGCCGAAGAGACACTGCAGGCAGCGCACCGGCAATTACAGGACGTCATCGACTTTTTGCCCGATGCCACCTTCGTGATCGACCGGGACAAAAAGGTGGTCGCCTGGAATCGGGCCATAGAAAAGATGACCGGGGTTCCCAAAGAAGAGATGATCGGCCAGGGTGATTACGCTTATGCCATGCCATTTTATGGTGAGCGGTGCCCGATTCTGCTCGACCTGATCGAATCCCCCGATTTGGAAGAAAGGGCCAAATACGACGTCATTGGCAAGCACGGGGAGTTCGTGGAACAATACCTGCCTTTCGTTTATGGCGGAAAGGGGGCCTATGTCTGGGCCACGGCCTCGCGTCTCTTTGACCGCGACGGAAATTTTGTCGGCGCCATCGAGTCGATTCGTGACATCAGCGACCGCAAAGAGGCCAGGGACAAGTTGGAAACGGCCAACCGGGAACTGGAAGCCTTCGTCTATACTGTCAGTCACGACCTGCGCACGCCGCTGACCCCGATTATCGGTTACGCCGATTTTCTGCATGAAAGCTGCCGGGATCAATTGGATGAGCTGGAACTTAACTGCCTGTCCGAAATCAGTGGCTCAGGGAAAAGGATGGTGGCGTTGATGGAGGACCTGCTCACCCTGGCCGAGGTTGGCCAAGTCGAGCGGCCTGCCGAGCCTGTCGCCACAGGGGTGGTCGTCAACGAGGTAGTCTGCGGACTCGCAGACCAAATCATCCAAGCCGAGGTGTCGGTGGATGTCGGGGACCTGCCGACCCTGCGGGTGCCGAGGACTTTGCTGGTTCAGGTTTTCGACAACCTGATCGCCAACGCGATTCGATACGGATGTAAACCGGGAGACGTTATCGAGGTGCGAGGGAAGCGTAATGGAGAGAAGGTGCGCCTCTGCGTTAGCGATTACGGCCCGGGCGTTCCGGCTGAGGAGCGCAACCGCATCTTTGAGGTCTTCTACCGAGGCACCACGGGGAAGGACAAAAAAGGGACCGGGATAGGCCTGGCCACGATCCAGAAAATTGCCAGGCTTTTTGACGGTCGAGCCTGGGTGGAGGAGACCCCCGGGGGCGGCAGCACTTTCTGTGTGGAAATGGTGGATATTCAGATCTCAGGTGATGAACTCCGGGCACCGGTCTCAGGTCATGCAATGAAATAAATGTGTAAAGGCAGGCCCCCGTGTTCGATAATAATAAAAGCGCCCGTTTGGTTAAGTATTATCTCCCCGAAATTCCTTCCACACGACGCTTAGCATGGGTGTCAATAACGAGAAAACCGTTGTTTCAAAACTACTTCCCCTGTTTGTCCTGTTGACTAGCGTCCTTTCCGCTGATACTTTCGCACATGCTGGAATTCGTACGTTTCGATATCCCAGACCGGCTCCAGCACCTGATCAGACGTGGTGTTGACCGTATGGGACGCAGTTTGACGGCTGAACAATAAAGAACATGATACAAGGAGCTTAAATCCGTTGTTTTCACGAACTGAAACGCCTTCGTTCGAACTCCTTCCGGACGGGGAGGGGACCATCAGCGCTCATCACGGCGTGGCCGTCGAGGTTCGCTTTAGCAGCGGCGAACGCCGCATGGTGCGGGTCAAGCGCCGTTCCGGGCACGTGGTTGGCGATAGTGTCCGGGTTCGAGGCGAGGTGCTCGAACGGTTGCCCCGTCGGACCGAATTGCGCCGCCGTGATGCCATGGGCGGGGTGCATCTGGTCGGGGCCAATCTCGATGTGCTCGGCATCGTCGTCGCCCCCGCGCCCCCGCCGCCGGCCGGCTTTGTCGATCAGGCGATCGTGGCGGCCCGGGTCGCCGACCTCGTGCCGTTTGTCGTGGTCAATAAGTGCGATCTCGCGAACTCCGCCGACTTTGTCGCCGAACTGTGCGCCACCTATACTGGCTCCTTGGCGGTTTTTCCCCTGAGCGCGGCTACTGGAGAGGGTCTGGACGCGCTGCGAGCGTTTTTCGCCGCCGGACATCGGGGCGCCTTTGTCGGCACCAGCGGCGTCGGCAAGAGCTCTCTGCTGAATAAACTCTGCCCGGAGATCGATCTGCAGGTCGGGACGCTCAACGACTATACCGGAAAGGGGCGCCATACGACCACGGTCTCCACTCTGCACTCCCTGGACGCGGGCGGCGAGTTGGTCGATACCCCCGGCTTTAACGATTTCGGCCTGGTCGATATCTCCGCGCAGGAATTGTCCCTCTACTTTCCCGGTTTTGAGCAGAACCAGGCCGAGAACTGCCGGTTCCGCAACTGCCGGCATCGTACCGAACCGGGCTGCGCCGTCAGCGCGCTGGTGGCGCAGGGCCAGATTCCGGCCGAACGCTATGCCACATATCTGGAGATTCTCAACGAAGTCGAAGCTGGCGAGGCCCAGACCCGTAGCCGGGGCTGGAAAAGTTAAGAACATTTATGGAGTTTTAGCCTGATCCGTGCAAATCCGATTTGATCCGTGTGCAAAGGGTTGTGCTTTTGATTTAGAGAAGCTGAAGGGTGGGCAAGGCCAGGTCAAAGTCTTGGGACACGGATTACACGGATTTAAATCCTGAAACCATCCGGCTTAGTCTATGAAAAAGAGATGTGAATGGTGCGGTGCCGATCCGCTGTATGTGAAATATCATGACGATGAATGGGGCGTTCCCGTTCATGATGATCGGCTGCTATTCGAGTTTCTGGTTATCGAGGGCGCGCAGGCGGGGCTGAGCTGGCTGACCATCCTCAAGAAGCGGGACAACTATCGCCGGGCCTTTCACGGCTTTGATCCGCTAAAGGTCGCCGGCTATTCGGCGGCGGATGTGCAGCGCCTGCTCGCCGACCCCGGCATCGTGCGGAATCGGCTGAAGATTGAATCCGCCATAAAGAATGCCCAAGGGGTTCTGGCCATCCAGCAAGAGTTCGGTTCCTTCGCCGCGTTCATCTGGCGTTATGTCGATCATCAACCACGGCAGAATATGTGGCAGGCGCTGGCCGAACTGCCTGCCCGAACCGCAGAGTCTGACGCCATGAGCAAAGACCTGAAGAAGCGGGGATTTAATTTCGTCGGCCCGACCATCTGCTACGCCTTCATGCAGGCGGTGGGGATGGTGAACGACCACGTTGCCGACTGCTTCCGTCACGCTGAGGTGAAGCCGGGATGAGTTCCGGAGGCAGCCTGCCCCCGTGCCCTTTGTCGTAAATAAATAGGCGGCCGATCGGTCTCCTTTGAATTAAGCATCATGTCCTCTTAATCCCCAGGGCCGAAGGAGTTTTCATGATTCAGGACCCGACCAATCAATACATCAAAACCATCCTTGCCCACTATGCCCTGACCGGCAAAGATGTTCTCGAAATCGGTTGCGGCAGCGGCCGCATCACCCGCGATCTGGCCGGTTATGCCCGGAGGGTGCTGGCCACCGATCCCGACGCCGCGGCGATAACCAAGGCTCGCTCAATCGTGACCGCCGCCAATGTCGAGTTTCAGCTGGCGCCTGCTGGCGTTCCCGATTTGCCCTCCCGCTCTTTTGACCTGGTCATCTATACCCTGTCGCTCCATCATGTCCCCATGGGACAGATGACCGCCAGCCTGGAGCAGGCCGGGCAACTGCTCAGAGAGGACGGGGTAATCATGGTGCTCGAACCGGGGGCAGGGGGACCGTTCATGGAAGCCAAGCAGCGCTTCGGCATCGGCAGTGGCGACGAAAGCCGCGAGCAGGCCGCGGCGCTGCGTGCCCTGCACGAGTTGGAGGGGTGGACAGTCGGTGAAACTATCTGTTTTGATACCTTCTTCCAGTTTGTCGATGAGGA
>JAQYWA010000617.1 GCA_030145265.1 Desulfuromonas sp.
GCGGTAACGGACCCTGAGGCTCGGCTTATCGATGCGGATCAGCCGCGTCAGGTCGATGGGGGTGGCCAGCAGAACCAGATCGCAGTCCGTGCGGGCGATGGTCGCTTCAAGGTCGGCAATCTGCCCCGCCGAATAACCCATCGCTGGCAACACCCGCTGCAGATGCGGATAACGCTGGTAGGTGTCGCGGATGGAGCCGCAGGCATAGGGGCGCGGATCAACGATCTGCTTCGCGCCATGCTCTCTGGCGGCCACCACCCCCGCCCCGAAGGGCATTTCGCCGTGGGTCAGCGTCGGCCCGTCCTCGATCACCAGTACCCGTTTGTCCCGGATGCTCTTTCCAGCCTCCAGCTCCACCTTCGAGTCGGCCAGCAACAGGTCCGCCCCGGGGTTGACCGCCTCGATCTGCAGCCGGACCTGTTCCACCTGCTCCAGGGCGGCGCTGCCGACCTTGTTGATGATGGCGATATCGGCCATGCGCAGGTTGGTCTCCCCCGGGTAGTAGAGGGTTTCATGGCCGGCCCGCAGCGGATCGAGAAGTGTGATATGAACATCGGGCCGGAAAAAGGGGGTATCGTTGTTTCCGCCGTCCCAGATGATCACCTCGGCCTCGCCTTCCGCCTGCTTCAGAATGGCGGCATAATCGAGCCCGGCATAGACGACTATCCCCCCCTCGACCAGCGGTTCGTACTCCTCGCGCTCCTCGATGGTACAGCGATGAAGTTCGAAATCCTCGTAGCGGGAAAAGCGCTGCACCCGCTGCATCCACAGATCCCCATAAGGCATCGGATGACGCACCACCACAACCCTCTTGCCCAACTCCTGAAGCACCCGGCAGACATGACGGGTGGTCGGCGACTTGCCGCAGCCGGTGCGCACCGCGCAGACCGCCACCACCGGCCGCCGTGAGGCGAGCATGGTGCGCTGCGCCCCGGGAAGATAGAAGTCGGCACCGCAGGCCTGCACCAGGGAGGCTCGATGCATGAGCTCGACGTGGGAGATGTCGCTGTAGGCGAAAACCACCTGATCGACCCTGAGACGACGGATCAGATCAGGCAGCTGCGACTCGGCAAAAATCGGGATCCCCTCGGGATAGAGCTTCCCGGCCAGTTCCGGAGGATAGGTACGGTTTTCGATCAAGGGAATCTGGGCGGCAGTGAAGGCGACCACCCTAACCTCCCGCGAG